>JBILXJ010000072.1:0-4892 GCA_044378655.1 Candidatus Planktophila sp.
ACAGGTGCGGGCCGAAGCGCAAAAGTTAATCTCATTGGTAGTGAGGTAATGGGCTCGCTATCTTCTTACAAATTTGGGGGAGTACATCAGCACACTCCAGAAATTGAGGAAGCTCTTACAGAGGTTGCCGGCAGCGAAGTGAAAATTTCATTCACTCCAATTCTCGCGCCAATGCCACGCGGAATTCTGAGCACTGTTACTGCGAAATTAACAACTAGTGCTACGACTGAGAGCATGCATGAGTTATATACCAAGGTTTACGCGAGCGATGAATTTGTTACCGTACTGCCGTTAGGGCAAATGCCTAAAACTAATTCGGTAATCGCCAGCAATCACGTGCACTTACAAGTGGCCGTTGATCCGCATACCAATCGACTGGTTGTTTCGGCAGCGATCGATAACTTAGGAAAAGGCGCAGCTGGCCAAGCTATTCAGAATGCCAATCTAGTTTGCGGTTTTGCCGAGAATGCCGGGCTTGAAGTATTGGGGCTAGGGGTTTGATCGTCATTAAATATGGTGGCCATGCCATGAAGGATGAGAGTGGCGCATTTGCTCAAACTATTGCAGCTGCAGTAAACCAAGGAATTGAATTAGTAATTGTCCATGGCGGCGGCCCGCAGATAGATGCCGCCCTTCTCTCAGCCGGGATCCAAAGTCAAAGTATTGGTGGTTTTCGTGTGACCACTCCGGAAATTTTCGAAATCGTACAGAGCGTTCTCGCAGGCGAAGTGTGTGCATCGGTAGTCTCGAGTTTACGTAGGGCTGGCGTTAATGCGGCCGGAATATCTGGACGAGATGGCAACACGCTTCAGGGGATTCGAATGAGCAAAATTGTTGATGGGTCTCCAGCCGAACTTGGCTTAGTCGGCGAAGTGACGCAGGTAGATACCGAATTAGTTGAATCACTACTAGAAGAAAAATTCACGCCAGTAATTTCACCACTGGCAAATGAAATTGGCGCCGATAACGGGCTGAACGTAAATGCTGATTTAGCAGCAGCCGCAATTGCCGGCGGTTTAAAAGCTGAGTCTCTAATTGTGTTGACCGATGTAGCAGGAATTTATCGGAGTTATCCAGACCCAACATCAATCATCTCCGAGATCTCAGCAAGCGAACTTGCAGCCATGAAGAACGACTTCAACGGTGGCATGGCACCAAAAGTTGCTGCCTGTTTAGCTGCGATCGCGTCAGGTGCGACTTCGGTACGAATTATTGACGGTAATAATGCAGAGAACTTATTACTAGCCTTGGCTGGAACTGGTGGAACGTTGGTGCACGCATGAATGCAAATAGTGCCAATGCCCGTAAGTCACTAGTTTCGAAATTGATTGCCAGTGGAAAAATCGCATCGCAAAGTGACTTAGTTAAAGCGCTTAAGAAGGCTGGAATTGTGGTTACGCAAGGAACTGCGAGTCGTGACTTAGAAGATATTGGGGCAATCCGAGTAAGAAATAATGAAGGCGAAATGGTTTATGCGCTAACGGATTCGCAACCTATTTCAAATAGCAATTCATTTCCGAGCGAGTTAGTTCTTTCGGCAACTCCGAGCGGAAATTTGGTAGTGATTCGCACTCCAATTGCAGCCGCCCAAATGTTGGCAAGTGCCATCGATGGTCTTTCGCAATCAGGCAAACTGCCTTCAGCAATTGGCACTGTTGCTGGCGATGACACGGTCATTGTTGTTGCCGACACAGCAACAGGCGGTGCTGGTTTAGCGAAGAAGATCTTAGGATTAGCCAATTCAAAAAGCGGAGGTAAGTGATGAGCACCGGAGCCACACATTCAGGTGGGACTTTGTGGGGCGGCCGATTTGCCGCTGGCCCCAGCGATGCTCTATTCGCACTATCTCGTAGCGTTCAATTCGATTGGCGTTTAGCTCCATATGACTTGCGTTCATCCCTTGCGCACTTAGCTGTTCTAGAGAGTTCGGGTTTGTTGCCTACCGATACCGTTTCAAAGTTACGAGGCGCTCTGAAAGAACTTCAGAATGAAGTAATTAGCGGAAAGTTTGCCCCACTTGATTCTGATGAAGATGTTCATAGTGCTTTGGAACGTGGATTAACCGAGAAGATCGGCGCCGTTGGGGGAGCGATCAGAGCTGGTCGATCGCGTAATGATCAAGTGGCGACCGATTTAAGACTCTACGCAATCGATCACATGTTGGAAGTAGCTGCGCAGTTAACTGCTCTGTGCGAGGTCATCATTGCAAAAGCAACCGAGTACTCCGATGCTCCTGCTCCTGGCTTTACGCATTTACAACATGCCCAACCTGTGATTTTCGGTCATGAAATAGCTAAACATGCGCACGCTTTTCAACGTGATTTAAGCCGAATCAACGATTGGCTGGAACGCTCATCGGTTAGTCCGCTGGGTTCTGGCGCACTCGCTGGTTCATCGCTGCCGTTAAACCCAAAAGCCACTGCAGCTGATTTAGGTTTTGCCGAATCCGCAGCCAACAGCATTGACGGGGTGAGTGATCGCGATTTTGTTTCTGAAGCGCTTTACATTCTGGCAACCATTGGAGTTCATTTATCTCGCATCGGCGAGGAGTGGTGCATCTTGGCTACAACTGAATTTGGTTGGGCCAAAGTTGCAGATGCATATTCAACAGGTTCTTCGATTATGCCGCAGAAAAAGAATCCAGATATTGCTGAACTTGCTCGCGGTAAAGCTGGTCGACTGATTGGAAATTTAACTGGTGTGATGACCATGCTAAAAGGTTTGCCGTTTGCCTATAACCGTGACTTGCAAGAAGATAAAGAACCGCTCTTTGACAGCATCGAAACTTTGCTAGTTCTGTTGCCAGCCGTAACTGGAATGATCGCGACGACCGAGTTTGATCGCGACAAGATGGCAGCTGCTGCTCCTACTGGATTTTCGTTAGCGACTGAGATTGCCGATTACTTAGTGCGCGCACACATTCCATTTTCGCAAGCCCACGAAGCTGCTGGTGCTTGCGTTGCGCTTTGTGAAAAAACCAATCGCGAACTTCACGAATTAACAGATAAAGAATTTCTCGACATCCACCCATCGCTTACCGGGGGAGTCCGCGAAGTACTCACTGTTGCGGGTGCACTTTCATCGCGCACAACTGCCGGCGGTACCGCACCATCTGAGGTCGCGATCCAACTTAAGAATCTAACTGCCAAAAATGCTGAATTCATAAAGTTAATGAGCAGCCAGCGTGCGGCCTTTTCGGGCATGATGAGCGCATGAAATCAGAGCTATTAGAAGATCTACGTTGGCGCGGGCTAATTGCCCAAAGCACCGATGAAGCCGCACTGGCGCAATCATTAGCGAAACCAACAACGCTCTATATTGGCTTTGATCCAACTGCGCCGAGCATGCACGTCGGTAACCTGGTTGTTCTACTGGTTTTGCGACGTTTCCAGCTCGCTGGTCACACTCCCATCGCCCTCGTTGGCGGAGCTACTGGCTTAGTTGGCGACCCAAGTGGCAAGAATGAAGAACGAACTTTAAACACCGAAGCGACTGTTGCAAACTGGGTAGAGCGCATCAAGACTCAACTCTCACAGTACTTAGATTTTGATGCGCCAAAGAATGCCGCGATCATGGCCAATAACCTTGATTGGACTTCACCGTTATCTGCCATCGAATTTTTGCGTGATATCGGAAAGCATTTTAGCGTCAACCAAATGCTTTCTAAAGATTCAGTATCAGCTCGCTTAGAAGCAAGCGGAATTTCTTATACCGAATTCTCATATCAAGTTTTGCAAGCACTTGATTTCTTAGAATTATATCGTCGCCATAACTGCACGCTACAAATGGGTGGCTCAGATCAATGGGGAAATATTGTCGCCGGCCTTGATTTAATTCGAAAAGTCGAACAAGGAAGCGCACACGCACTTACTATTCCGCTGTTAACAAAAGCTGATGGAACCAAGTTTGGTAAAACAGCGGGCGGTAGCGTTTGGCTAGATCCTGAGATGACTTCGCCTTACGCGTTCTTCCAATATTGGTTAAACACCGACGATAAAGATGTAGTTAATTTCTTAAAAGTATTTTCCTTTAAATCACGCGAAGAAATTATTGAATTAGAGAAAGCTCATAATGAGAATCCTGGTGCGCGCACAGCGCACCGCGAATTAGCGCGTGAATTAACTTCGTTAGTGCATTCACCAGAAACTTGTGTGCGAGTTGAAGCAGCTGCGAAAGCTCTTTTCGGACAAGGCGAACTTTCCGAATTAGATGAAGCCACACTTACCGCCGCACTTTCTGAATTACCGCGCACAACAGTTAAGCGCAGCGAACCAATGCCAACTTGGGTTGATTTGTTAGCAGCTACAGGCGTCGTTGATTCGAAGTCTGCGGCACGTCGCATCGTTAAAGAAAATGGGGCCTACCTAAACAACGCGAAAGTTGCAGCCGAGGACTTCGCCCCTTCAGAATCTGACTTTTTATGCGGAAAATATGCGGTTTTACGCAAAGGAAAGCGCGATCTGGCCGCGGTCGAACTGATCGACTAGCCCGTCAGTTAGCCCCAGAGCGCCAAGTTTCACCACGGATAGGTTTGCTCTCCGAATATCGATTTTTTAGCAAAAAGCTCTAAAACCCCTATAAATCAATGGTTTTAGGGCTTTTTCGTTTCTCCAATTCATAGGCGAATCATGTGTCCTACACCTCAGCAAATTGCGCTTAGCCGATTTGACCTGCCCAGTTCTACTGCCTATAGTTACGCTCCTTGCTGTGAAACGGACGATTTAGGCCGAACAGCATAGGATTCCCGCATAAATAGGCTGGATCGAGCGCGGTTTGACCGCGTGAGCGTCTATGCACTAGATTTGCGAGTCTGCCCTGAAAATAGGAAGAGATTCCTGGACGCAGTGCGCATCCGTACCTTGAGAACTCAACAGCGTGCCATAAGTCAATGC
>JBILXJ010000074.1:0-4799 GCA_044378655.1 Candidatus Planktophila sp.
GACCAATGATTACCGCACCACGAGAGATAGGCAGAGATCTAAAGCGATCGATCAAACCCTTCTTCATGTCCTCTGCTAGCCCGATTGCCGTTGAAGCCAAGGTAAAGGCAACAGTTTGAACGAAGATTCCAGGCATCAAAAGCTGCACATATCCGCCAGGCTGACCTGAATCAATTGATCCGCCAAAAACATAGCGGAACAATAAAACGAACATCACTGGCTGAATAGTTGAGAAAACTAAAAGTTCAGGCACGCGTGCTAATTGAAGAAGCTGGCGCTTTGTGATGACCAATGAATCATGAATCGCATTTTTCACTTCTTGCCGCCTCTCTTCTTCTTGCCCGTAGGTTCTACAACTGTCTCTTCTGCAACATGTCCTGTGAGTGACAAAAATACATCATCTAAAGAAGGGCGCTTTAAACCAATATCTAACGGATGAATCTTGGCTTCATCCATAGCTCGCAAAGCCTCCATAAGATCCTTTGAGCCATGAAGCACGGGCGCACTAACTGTTCGCAGATCAACGTGGGTCGCATGACCGCTGATCTTTGCAACAATCTCTTGTGCCTGATCAAGATCTGCTGGCTCGACAGTTATCTCTAAACGCTCTCCACCAACCTGCTTTTTCAATGAATCTGAAGTCCCGCGGGCAATAACAGTTCCGCGATCAATCACTGCGATCTCATCTGCCAATTGATCAGCCTCTTCTAAATACTGAGTTGTCAGCAAAAGTGTTACACCACCTTTTACTAACTCTTGGATCACTCCCCACATATCCTGACGACCACGTGGATCTAGACCGGTTGTTGGTTCATCTAAGAACAAGATCTTTGGCTTAACAATGAGAGATGCAGCTAAATCAAGGCGACGACGCATTCCACCTGAATAGGTTTTGATGGGGCGACGTGCTGCATCGATTAAATCAAAGCGTTCTATTAATTCATTGGCGCGATCAATGGATGATTGACGACCTAAGTGATACAAACGACCAAACATCACCAAGTTATCCCACCCAGTTAGAGTTTCATCTACGGCTGCATATTGACCTGATAATCCAATTTGTTCGCGTACTTTGTCAGGATGCTTAATAACATCGATACCTGCAACAGTTGCATGTCCTGAATCTGGATTTAACAAGGTTGCGAGAATTCTCACAGTAGTTGTTTTGCCAGCACCATTAGGCCCAAGTACGCCCAATACAGTGCCTTCTTCAACATCTAGCGATAACCCGTCAAGTGCTTTAACTTCGCCTTTGCGATAGGTCTTTACGAGGTTCTCTGCGATAACGGATTTCACGGAGTAAACTTACCGCGTTACGGCCAATGAGCCAAGAATCGATTTAGATTCAACGTATGAAATCATGCTGGAGAGGCAAATATGTCCGCAAGTCCGCAAGCGAAAGTTCATACCCATAAAGAGATTTTAATTATTCTTTCAGGGCTCATGACTGGCATGTTGCTGGCAGCACTTGATCAAACAATTGTTTCGGCAGCTCTAAAAAGTATTGTTGAAGAATTCAATGGGCTAGAGCATTACACCTGGGTAGTGACCGCATACCTTTTAACTTCTACCGCATCTACCCCGCTATACGGAAAAATTTCTGATCTTTATGGCCGTCGACCTGTTTTCCAATTCGCGATTGTGACTTTTTTACTTGGTTCTTTCTTAGCCGGTGCTTCAACAAATATGGAACAACTAATCGCAACTAGAGCTTTGCAAGGTCTTGGTGGCGGCGGGCTTATGGCACTTACCTTTGTAATCATCGGTGACATAGTTCCTCCTCGCGAACGTGGTCGCTATCAAGGATATTTTGGTGCGGTCTGGGGTCTGGCATCAGTGGCTGGGCCGCTACTTGGGGGCTTCTTCTCAGATCAAGATAAAATTCTAGGAATTACTGGGTGGCGTTGGATTTTCTACATCAACCTGCCATTTGGTATCGCAGCACTAATAATTACTTCGGCTGTGCTACATATTCCAAAAGTGCGTCGCGAGCATAAGATCGATTACATCGGTGCGCTCCTCATGGTTATGGCAGTTTCTTCAACACTGCTTGCGATCTCGATTTTTGGCCCACAAGATGGCTGGTCAGATCCTCGAACCGTTATCTGTTTAACTTCCGGATTTATTCTGACGCTGCTATTTCTGCGTTGGGAATCTCAAGCAGTCGAACCAATTTTGCCACTTAGCCTCTTTAAGAATCACACCTTTAACATCACATCAGTTTTAGGTTTCATGATTGGCGCTGGCATGTTCGGTGCAATGATTATGTTGCCGCTTTATTTACAAGTAGTGCAAGGTGAAAGTCCATCATCAGCTGGTTTGAAATTGATTCCGTTGATGTTAGGAATTGTTACTACTTCGATCTTTAGTGGAAAAGCTATTTCGCGCACTGGTAAGTATAAGAAGTTCCCAATTGCCGGAACCATCATTATGACCTCAGGTTTAGCGCTTATGACCACACTTGGTATCGATACTCCCTACTGGCAAATTGCAATCTTTGCCGCAATGGTAGGTATGGGCTTAGGTTTAACAATGCAGACCATGGTTATTGCGCTGCAGAATTCGATTGACTTCAAAGACCTGGGCGTTGCAACAACTTCAAACACTTTCTTTAGATCTCTAGGCAGCGTATTTGGTGCAGCAATATTTGGCAGTATTCTGACAAATAGATTAAGTCATTACTTGGCCAAAGACTTCGCCGATCTTGCAGCAACTAACCCAACTGCAGTTGCTGGCTTTGATGCCGCCAAACTAGAAGGCGTCACAAATAACACCTCGATTTTGGCTGATCTGCCACCGGTAATTCAAGAAACTGTCCTGCAATCTTTTGTAAACAGTTTCAATATAGTTTTCCTGGTGGCTGCACCGGTAATTTCTATCGCAATCTACTGCGCCTTTAAATTACGCGAAGTTCCGCTACGGACAACTACGGAGTACCGCGAAGCTAAAAACCAAGCGGCGGGTGAAGCTCTTGGTTAAAAGCTTTAAAGCAGCTGTCGCTGGATTTTCGCGCGAGGTCCAAGTTGTCATCATCGCCTCATTCTTTGTTGCATTGGGCTTTGGCATTATTTTTCCAGCGATTCCAGTATTCGTTAGATCTTTCGGCGTAAATAACACCGCCGTTGGCTTAGTGGTATCAGCTTTTGCTTTTGCTCGTTTCGCTTCAGGCATGATCTCCGGTCGCTTAGTTGACCGCTTCGGCGAACGAAATGTTTACAGTTTCGGCGTATTGATGGTTGCTTTTTTCACTGTTCTCGCTGGTTTAGCGCAGAACTACCCACAACTACTAACTTTCCGAGCAGCTGGTGGCTTAGGTTCCTCAATGTTTTCGGTTGCATCTAGCTCGCTAATTTTTCGTGCCACCGATGACGCGCATCGCGCTCGCGCACTTTCGGCTTTCCAAGGTTCCTTCTTAATTGGTGGAATTTCTGGGCCTGCTATCGGTGGCGCACTCGCAACTATTTCATTGCGAGCACCGTTTTTTGCCTATGCATTTATGTTAACTATCGCTGGCGTCATCGGTTACATTTATTTGGGTCGTGCCGAAGCCGCTAAAAGTGGCGTTAAAGCTAAAGCTCAAGAACCAATTACTTTCAAAGAAGCATTCCAAATTCCGGCATATCGAATTGCATTGGCGCTTTCATTTATTATCGGTTGGGCATTTTTCGGTATGCGTTCTTCGATCTTGCCGCTTTTCGTTACTGAAAGCTTGAATTCAACCGCTGCAATTGTTGGTATTGGTTTTGCAATTGGCGCGCTGGTGCAGGGGCTCTTTCTCTTTAGATCTGGCAGGGCTTCTGACTTAAAGGGTCGTAAGTATGTAATTCTGCTGGGCGGTTCAATTTTTATGGCCGGAATCATCGGCTTAACGTTTTCATTTAACATCTGGATGTTCTTGATCTCGATGGCCATTCTTGGAGTTGGTGGTGCATATCTTTCAACGGCACCTGGCGCCATTGTTGGCGATGTTATTAAAGGCAAAGGTGGCCGCGTTATTGGTATTTTCCAGATGTCTGGCGATGCCGGAATGATCATTGGCCCAATTGTGGTTGGCGCGATTTCTGATCTTTATTCATTCCGAGTCGCATTTGCTGCAACCGCTGTGATTTTCTCGTTAGTTCTAATCTTGGGTGCACGCTTACCTGAGACAAGAAAAATGGCCGGCTCACATGAGCCGACCATTTCACTTAACGATAATTAATTAGTCATCGCCGCGCAAGATTGAAATCAAGCGCAATATCTCTAGGTATAGCCAAACGATCGTAACCATTAGGCCAAACCCGGCACGCCATGATTCTTCTTGTGGTGCGCCAGCTGCGATTCCCTTTTGGATTTGATCGAAATCAAGAACCAAGAAGAAGCTTGCTAGACCAACACCAGCAACTGCTAGCAATGGGCCGAAACCAGTTACGCCATATAGGCCGCCTGAGTTTCCAGTAAATGACATGATCATGCTGACTAAGCCAAGAGCTAAGTAACCAATTGCAGCACCCAAAATTACGCGAGTGAATTTTGGAGTTACCCGAATTTTTCCGTTGCTATATGCAAAAAGCATTCCAGCGAATGCGCAGAGCGTTCCGATTACTGCTTGGCTAACGATGCCTGGATAAACTTCATTGAAAACACGACTTAGTGTGCCAAGAGCTAAACCTTGGAAAGCGGCATAAGTCATGATCAAACCTGGGCGAATCTTCTGGCTGAAAGTGTTAACCATCGCTAGAACAAAGCCACCAAGGAAGCCGATCATTAGTGCGCCGGTTCCGAGATTTGCTGTCCAGGAAATAGCCCCGACAACAACC
>JBILXJ010000075.1:0-4746 GCA_044378655.1 Candidatus Planktophila sp.
GTGGCAAACTGAACAAACTTCAACATAGATTGAACCGCTGGCAACTGTTGAGCGAGTAACAAACTTCTCGCCGCAACCACAAGTTACTTGGGTCTCTTTGTATTCTGGGTGGATCTCTGGCTTCATTTCATACCTCATTTTTAATGGCCTGGGTCGTGTTTCCACGTGAACCAGAACCAGCGGTTAATAGGTGCCTAGGGTAACGCGAGGGGCTAGATATCGAGAAATCGGGGTGATTTCACGCGGTAATTAGCGCCTAATGGTTTTCCGAACGGTTAGTTATCAGGGCCAGCGGTGGTCTTCTGGATCTGCATCAAGAATTCCACATTCGACTTAGTGCCCTTCATCTTTTCGAGCAACAGCTCAAGTGCTGCTTGTGGCTCAAGTGCGTGTAGAACGCGACGAAGTTTCCAGACGATATTTAATTCTTCAGAACCCATCAGAATTTCTTCTTTACGAGTACCAGATGCAACAACGTTTACTGCAGGGAAAATACGCTTATCAGCCATGCGGCGATCAAGGATAAGTTCCATGTTTCCGGTGCCCTTGAACTCTTCGAAGATAACTTCATCCATACGAGAACCAGTATCGACGAGAGCGGTTGCCAGAATTGTTAACGAGCCGCCATCTTCAATATTACGAGCAGCACCAAAGAACTTCTTAGGTGGATACAACGCAGCTGAATCAACACCACCAGAAAGAATTCGACCTGAAGCTGGAGCTGCGATGTTATATGCGCGACCCAAACGTGTAATTGAATCAAGTAGAACAACTACATCGTGACCGAGTTCAACTAAGCGCTTTGCGCGCTCAATTGCTAGTTCAGCAACAGTGGTGTGGTCATCGGCAGGACGATCGAAAGTCGAAGCAATAACTTCGCCCTTAACTGATCGCTGCATATCGGTAACTTCTTCAGGGCGCTCGTCAACTAGAACCACCATTAAGTGACACTCTGGGTTATTAGTTGTAATCGCGTTAGCAATTGCTTGCAAGACCATGGTCTTACCAGCTTTAGGTGGCGAAACGATAAGTCCGCGCTGACCTTTACCAATCGGTGAAATCAAATCGATCACGCGAGTAGTCAAAACATTTGGTTCAGTTTCAAGACGCAAACGCTCTTGCGGATAAAGCGGAACTAGCTTTGAGAACTCAACGCGGTTACGAGCTTCATCAGGTGTTACGCCATTGATGGTATCTAGACGGACAAGTGCGTTGAACTTTTCGCGGCGCTCGCCTTCTTGAGGTTGGCGAACCGCACCGGTTACAACATCGCCCTTGCGTAAACCAAAGCGGCGTACTTGTTGTAGTGAGATATAAACATCGTTCGGGCTTGGCAAATAACCACCGGTGCGAATGAATGCGTAACTTTCCATGATGTCAGCGATACCGCCAACTGGAAGCAATACATCATCTTCGGAAATTACGATCTCGCGCTCTTCGCGGTTGCCACGGTCACGACCTTGGCGATCACGATTACGGTCACGACCACGATCGCGACCACGATCATGGCGATCGCGGTTAGGGCGGTTTGAATTTGAGTTTGAATCATTTGATGAACTTGATGAACTGTCATCGCCCTCATCGTGGCCGTCATCATCTGAATTGTCATTTGAGTTCTTGGAATTATCTTTATTGCCACGCTTCTTAGCATTGCGGGCTTCGCGACGGGCTTCGCGTTCAGCCTTAGCGGCATCGCGGTTTGCTGCTTGTAGATCAGCGATTGCAGTTACGAGGGCATCCTTTTTTAGCTTTGCGGCGCCATCAATTCCTAGTTGAGTGGCAACTTCCTTGAGTTTCGGAAGGGTCATCGCTGATAGCTCAGGACTGCTTGAACGTACTGGAGTTACTTCAGGTGTATCGGTCATTGTGATCTTTTCAGTTATGGCTTTTGCGCGAAATATTTAAGATATTTACATATCTGGCTAGATATTTACGGCGAAAGCCGGTGGTATTTTTTAGATTATCTTCAGGTGTTACAGGCAGATCGCCTAAGAAGATGTCAGAACGGTAGCACTCCCGCAGCCGAAATCGCAACTTCTTCAACGCGGAACTTAGCCCCGGCCGCTTGAGTTAGCTCGGCAACTTCAGTAGCGCCACCTGTGTGTAGAACCAGCACTGTTGGGCCCGCTCCTGAAATAAAGGCCGCTACACCTGCGCTGCGGAACTTAGTTAATAAGGCAAATGAGGTCGGCATCGCTTCTTCGCGATATGCCTGGTGCAAGAAATCTTGCGTTGAAACAAACAATAAATCTGGACGCAGAGTTAGCGCGTGAACTAAGAGCGCAGTATTTGTTGAGTTATTTACGGCATCACGAAATGGAATTGTTTCAGGCAAAAGTCTGCGTGCCTTGGCTGTTGACACTGCGGCTTCTGGAATAAAAGCGATTGCTGAAATTCGATGATCCGGTGCGAGTGAAATTGCTTGGGCAACTAATTTGCCATGTTGGTTCTCTTGCCACGCAACAGTTGCGCCACCATAAATTGCAGCCGCCACATTGTCTGGGTGACCTTCGAGATTAGTTGCCAGCTGCAACATAACTTCATTACTTAATTTATCTTCGCCACCTAAAACAAGAGAGCGAGCAAGAGCTAAACCGCCGACTATGGCGCTGGCAGATGAACCAAGGCCACGACCATGTGGAATTACATTCTTAGCTCGAATTGCTAGCCCGCGTGGTCGACCACCTAAATAATCAAAACCAGCAAACATTGCTTTCACTAATAAATTCTTTTCATTGCGAGGCAAGTTGTCGGCACCTTCGCCAATTACATCGATATCTAACCCAGGTTCATCAATAACTCGGGCTACATATTTATCATGCATTTGTAGCGCCAAGCCCAGCGAATCAAAGCCCGGACCTAAGTTGGCACTAGTTGCCGGAACTTGAATCTGACTTGGAGTTGCGCGGAAAGTTGGTTTCGCCATTTTGAATTCTTTCTAAACTCTTACGAGCTAGAGACCAAGTGCTTTCGCGGCAGCTTTAGCGTTAACCGGAACAATCTTTGGCTTGGCCGCACCTTCAAGTGCCCATTGGACATCTTTAAGTCCGTGACCAGTAACAGTGATAACGATCTTTTTACCAGTTGGCAGCTTCTTGGCCTTCTTGTATTTGATCAAACCAGCAAGGCCCGCAGCGCTAGATGGCTCAACAAAGATGCCCTCTTTAGCTGCAATTAAGCGGTAAGCAGCCAGAATTTCGCGATCAGTAACTGAATCAATTAAGCCACCTGAAGAATCACGGGCCTCAATTGCTTGCGCCCATGATGCTGGATTACCAATGCGAATTGCAGTCGCAATTGTCTCTGGCTTAGCAATAATTTTGTTCTTAACGATCGGTGCCGAACCAGCTGCTTGGAATCCCCACATTTGTGGCAACTTAGTTGAGATGCGATCTTGGTTGTATTCGCGATAGCCCTTCCAGTACGCAGTGATGTTTCCGGCGTTACCTACCGGCAGCACATGCAGATCTGGTGCATCACCTAAAAGATCTACGACTTCAAAAGCGCCAGTCTTTTGGCCTTCAATACGAAATGGATTAACTGAGTTAACTAGGGCAACTGGATAATCGGTTGCTAAGTCGCGTGCCAAAGTTAAGCAATCATCGAAGTTTCCATTTACTTGCAAGATAGTTGAGTCGTGTGCGATTGCTTGGGCTAACTTGCCCATTGCAATTTTGCCATTAGGAATTAGCACAACTGGTCGCATGCCAGCTTTAACTGCATAGGCCGCAGCACTCGCTGAAGTATTTCCAGTTGAAGCGCAAATAACTGCCTTGGCGCCATCTTCGGCCGCTTTAGAAATCGCCATCGTCATACCGCGATCTTTAAATGAACCCGTTGGGTTAGTACCCTCGAATTTAATCCAAACATCGTTACCTAGAAGCTCAGATAAGTAGCACGCATAAATAAGAGGAGTGCCGCCTTCGCGCAAAGAAACTATTGGAGTCTTAGCAGAAACTGGCAAGCGATCGCGGTATTCCTCGATAACTCCGCGCCATTGATGTGCACCAGCAGATTTAGATGTTTTATTTCCAAATAAACCCATTACGCACCAACGCCTTCGACTCGAATTACGCTCTCAACATTCTTGACAATATCCATGGCCTTAAGTGCATCGACTGTGGCATCTAAATTATCTTCAGTTGCTGCGTGAGTGACCACGATTAGCTCAGCATCGAGGCCCATGCCAGATTGGCGAACTCCTTGAATAGAAACTCCCTGCTTGGCAAAAACAGTAGCAATGCTTGCTAAAACACCTGATTTATCGGCTACCCAGAGGCGGATTAAGAATTGTGATTTCACATCGCCAAGCGGTGCGATATCTAAATCTGCGTAATCACTTTCGCCATATCCAACTGTGGAATAAGCGCGGTGACGAGTAACTGCAACTAAGTCACCCAAGATGGCAGAGGCCGTTGGAGCACCACCAGCGCCGCGACCATAGAACATGAGTTGGCCGGCAGCTTCGGATTCAACGTAAACGGCGTTAAATGCATCGCGTACATTTGCCAGCGGATGGGTAAGTGGCAACATAACCGGGTGCACTCGAACTGAAATTTCATCTTTTACAGTGAGCTCAGCGATTGCCAGTAATTTAATTACCGAGTTCATAACTTTGGCGGCAGCAATGTCATCGGCACTGATATTTGAAATACCTTCGCAATAAACTTCATCAATTGTGACAGTGCTGTGAAAAGCCAAGCTAGCAAGAAGCGCAGCCTTAGCCGCAGCATCGTGGCCTTCGAT
>JBILXJ010000076.1:0-4741 GCA_044378655.1 Candidatus Planktophila sp.
TTGTGGACTGGTTGAACCGGTACGACAAACCCCGCGGCGAGGGGACCGGTTACTTGTCCCCGCCACGGCGGCTAAGTAGGAGCGCCTGTTGAAAGGCTGACTTTGACATGGCTAAAGGGTAACCCTTTGGCAGGTAACCCAGCAAGTTTCTCGCGCATTAAAGAACTGGCAGGTAGCGATCTAGTTCGAAAGCAGTTACTTGGCGGCGATATTCCTGCCATTCAGCGCGCTTATTTCGAAGCACGAATTCAAAGACATCAGCACCAAGAGTCTCGCGCACTAGATCGGATTTCTCCATCTCGATAATCGCTTCATTTAAATTACTTGGCAACGGGCACACATCTGTTGAATCAGCTGGAGCCAATACATAGCCTTCTTCAACACCCTTTAAACCAGCTGCGAGCATTACGGCATATGCCAAATATGGATTACAAGCCGAATCAGGTGAGCGGAATTCAATTCGAGTTGAATTCTCTTTCTTTGGTTTATACATCGGCACTCGAACTAATGAACCGCGAGCACTTGGCCCCCAGTTAGCAAAAGCTGGTGCTTCGCCGCCACCATGTAAACGCTTGTATGAGTTAACCCATTGATTGGTAATCAAAGTAATTTCAGGTGCATGCTTTAAAAGGCCTGCAATAAATGAGCGACCGACTTTGGAAAGATTTAGTTCGGCCGATGCATCAAAGAAGGCATTCTCTTCGCCCTTAAAGAGTGAAACGTGAGTGTGCATTCCGCTGCCCGGATGTTCAGTAAATGGCTTTGGCATGAAACTAGCGTGGAACCCTTGTTCTAGCGCAACTTCTTTAATGACATGACGGAAAGTCATTATGTTGTCGGCAGTGCTTAACGCATCGGCATAACGCAGATCGATCTCTTGCTGGCCAGGTGCGCCTTCGTGATGTGAGAACTCAACGCTAATACCCATTGCTTCTAACATCGTGATTGCTTGACGACGGAAATCATGACCGACGATCGATGGCGTGTGATCGAAGTAGCCACCAGCATCAACTGGCACTGGAGCTTCGCCAGCAACTGGTTGATTCTTAAATAAGAAGAATTCAATTTCTGGGTGGGTGTAACAGGTGTAGCCCATCTCGGCGGCCTTGTTCAATGTGCGACGCAAAACATTGCGCGGATCAGTCATTGATGCTGAACCATCAGGCATTGCAATATCGCAATACATACGAGCGGCCCCCGGGGCTTCAGTGCGCCAAGGCAAGATAGAGAACGTGGCTGAATCTGGCCGAGCCAACATGTCTGATTCAGTTACCCGCGCAAAGCCTTCAATCGCAGAGCCATCGAAACCAATTCCTTCATCGAAGGCGTTTTCTAATTCAGCTGGTGCAATTGCCACTGACTTTAGAAAACCTAAAACATCGGTAAACCACAAACGAATGAACCGAATATTGCGTTCCTCAATTGTGCGAAGGACGAATTCTTCTTGCTTGCTGCGTTCTGGGGAGGCGCTCATGGGAGACATCTTGCCAAGCCCGCGTTACGGCTGTGTTACAAAAATCAGGCCTAAAACCTAGCTAGGCGAGCCCTCACGCCAGCGTGATGTAATCGGTAGACGGCGATCTTTGCCAAATGCGCGGGCTGAAACTTTCGCGCCGGGCGGATATTGGCGCCGCTTGTATTCGGCTGTATCGACCATACCGATTACTCGAGCAACGGTTGTGGCATCAAAGCCAGCGGCAATGATCGCAGTAATCCCCTGATCTTCATCGACATAACGCCACAGAATTTGATCAAGTAATTCATAGTCTGGCAGCGAATCAGAATCCTTTTGATCTGGCCGAAGTTCGGCGCTTGGCTCTTTGCTAATTGAATTTTCTGGAATTGGTGGCACTTCACCATCGGCAATCGCTTTTGCGTTTCGCCACTTAGCAAGTGCCCAAACATCGGTTTTATAAATATCTTTGATTGGGGCGTAACCGCCAACTGCATCGCCGTAGAGAGTTGAGTAACCAACTGCGAGTTCGGACTTATTGCCGGTGGCTAAAATCAAATGACCCTCTTGATTTGAGATTCCCATTAAGGCAGTGCCGCGAACTCGGGCTTGCAAATTCTCTTCAGCTAAACCTTTTAAAGTCATTGAATTTAAATAGGCGGAAACCATTGGCTCGATCGGCAAGATGCGGAAATGAATGCCGGTGTTATCGGCAAATAATTGGGCATCTGCAATTGAATGCTCTGAGGAATACTTGCTCGGCAAAGCCACGCCATTTACGCACTTAGCGCCAATAGCATCGACGGCAATGGCTGCAACAAGGGCTGAATCGATACCGCCGGATAGACCAAGTGCGACGCTACGGAATTTATTCTTGTAAACGTAATCGCGTAGTCCGCTAACTAGCGCTTTCCAAATTTCAGCTTCATCGCTAAGTCGGGGCGTAATCACTGGAGCTACGGAATTAACTGGTGAATTAGCGCTTTCGGAAATCACTAAATCTGGTTTGCCTGTTGCCCCCGCTGCTGCAATGTCTAAAACAATTAATTCATCGGCAAATTGTGGGGCTCTGGCAATGACTGAACCATCGGCTGCCACAACAATGGTGTCGCCATCGAAAACTAAATCGTCTTGGCCGCCCGTCATATTTACATATGCCAGCGGTGCCCCGAATTCGCGGGCTCGCTTTTGAACTAGAGCTAAACGCACATCATCTTTATTGCGTTCAAAGGGACTGCCATTAGGAACTACAACTAGCCCTGGCATACGCGCAGCTAGAGCTTCGATTAAGCCACCGTCTTGCCAAAGGTCTTCGCAAATTGCAACGCCGACATCAATGCCACCAACTCGAACTAATAAAGTTTCGGTGCCGGGCACAAAGTTTCGGAACTCATCGAAAACGCCATAGTTAGGCAGATGTTGTTTTACATAGCGGGCTTTGATTTCTCCATTATGAATAATGGCAACCGCATTTTGTGGAGCACCAACTGGTTGGCCTTGGCGATTTGGGGCATCGGCAATCTGATCTAAATATCCAACGACGGCAGTTATTTCGCCATTGCCTTGGAGCTTTAACCGCTTGGCTAATTCGGCAATCGCGGCAATTGAGGCGCTACGAAAAGATGGGCGAAGTGCTAAATCTTCAACGGGATACCCAGTTAAAACCATCTCGGGAAAAACGATGAGAGCAGCGCCCTCAGCCTGAGCAGCGCCAACATAACGCGCGATTAAATCGGCATTGCCAGCTAAGTCACCCAAGGTTGGGTTGATCTGAGCCAGCGCTACCCGCAACTTCATAAGTTAAGGGTACTCGGGTAAAGTTCTACTCGTACCCGGGGACCATTTTGGCTTCGAGGAAGGTAAGAAAATATGGCTCAAGCGACCTCTCTATATGGCGGCGCCCAACATCGTCGCGTCACCATTCTTGATCTAGCCAGCGCTAAAGCGCGAGGCGAGAAATGGCCGATGCTCACCGCTTATGAGCAATTAACTGCTGAGATCTTTGACGAAGCCGGCATCCCGGTTTTGCTAGTTGGCGATAGCGCTGGCAACAATTTCTTAGGGTTTGAAAATACTATTCCGGTAACCGTCGATGAATTAATTCCGTTGACCCGCGCCGTTGTTTCCGCTTCCCAGCGAGCCATGGTCGTTGCCGATCTGCCCTTTGGTTCCTATGAAAGTTCGACCGAATTAGCTCTGGCCACAGCAACTCGCTTCTTTAAAGAAGCCGGCGCAATGGCGGTAAAACTCGAGGGTGCACATTTGGAAACCGTTAGAAAATTAGTAAGTGTCGGAATTCCAGTAATGGGCCATCTGGGCCTTACGCCACAGTCACTTCATCAACTTGGTGGCTATCGCGTGCAAGGTCGCACCGATGGTGATGTGATTTTGGCAGCCGCCCTTGAACTCGAAGCTGCTGGTGCTTTTGCAATTGTCCTCGAACTAGTGCCAGCTGAATTAGCTGCGCGCATTACTGCGGCCTTGAAAATCCCGACCATCGGAATCGGTGCTGGCGTTAATTGCGATGCCCAAGTTTTGGTCTGGACCGATCTAATGGGCATGGGCAAGAGCGCACCGAAATTAGCTAAGGCATACCGAAACTTGCGGGTTGAAATGTTGGCGGCGACAGATGAATGGGCCAAAGACGTTATTAATGGAGTATTTCCGGGACCTGAGCAAACATTTAATTAGCGCCACTGGTTAAACTCGCCAAATGCGTAAATTTGCGATGGATATTTCGCCACTTAAGAAATATCCCGATTTTCGCTATCTCTGGGCCTCTGGTTTTGTCTCTTACCTGGGCTCGATGGTCACCTATGTGGCCGCGCCATTTCAAATTAAAGAACTTACCAATTCCTATTTAGCGGTCGGACTATTGGGCGCAATCGAACTGATTCCGCTAATTTTCTTCGGGCTCTATGGCGGGGTTCTGGCTGACTACGTTGACCGCAAGAAAATGATCTGGGCTGCCGAATTTGGCGCACTAATTTGCACCTCGATTTTGCTCTTTAACTCGCTACTTGGCGAACCAAAAATCTGGGTCATCTATGTGGTCACTGGATTGTTTGCCGCAGTCGATGGTTTACAACGACCTAGCGCAAATGCGATTCTTCCCAGATTAGTTAGCCACCGCGATCTACCAGCAGCTAGCGCGTTGATGACTTTACGTTGGCAACTCGGGGTCATTATCGGCCCCACTATCGGTGGAATTTTGATTTCCACATTTTCAATTTCAGTTGGCTATGCCTTTGATATCGCAACCTTTGTACTTTCATTAATTCTGTTACT
>JBILXJ010000077.1:0-4680 GCA_044378655.1 Candidatus Planktophila sp.
AGCATTGTGCGCGATTTGAAACACGATGGTATGACCATGGTTTTAGCAACACATGAGATGGGCTTTGCTACCCAAGTGGCCGATGAAGTTTGTTTCCTAGAATCAGGTTTAATTCTTGAACGTGGCAGCGCCGAAGCAGTTCTAAAGAATCCGCAACATGCAAAGACGAAAGACTTCTTAAAGCGAGTCCACGAAGCTGGTCGGCTTTAACACCATCGCTCTACCTGCTTCAAGTCTGGCCACTGGAACTCTAAATGGTGAACAAGAAACGTAATCTAACCCGACGGCATTAAAGAATTGAATCGAGCGACCATCACCGCCGTGCTCACCACAAACTCCTAATTTGAAATCGGAGCGAAGTTTGCGCGCTTGATCTGCTGCCGTCTTAACTAGTAAGCCAACACCATCTTGATCAAGTGATTCAAAAGGATTAAATGGCACTAGTTCTAAATCTAGATAGAGCGGCAAGAATGTTGATTCAACATCATCTCGACTAAATGCCCACGTTAATTGGGTTAAGTCATTAGTTCCGAAACTAAAGAAGTCGGCATAAACACCAAGACGAGCTGCAGTTATTGCTGCACGTGGTGTTTCAATCATTGTGCCAATTGGAAATTCCACATCAACGCCAGTGCCTTTGAAGGCTCGTTTGATCTCGGCCTCTAAAGTTTCACGCAAATGCAATAACTCGCGCTGCGTTGCTACCAACGGAATCATTACTTCAGGTTTCGGATCATGACCTAACTTCTTAACCTCGAGATAGGCATAAACCAGCGCACGCACCTGCATTTTGTAGAGCTCTGGAATCAAAATGCCCAGACGCACACCACGCAGACCAAGCATCGGATTTGCTTCATGCATGCGCTTAACTGCAGCGAAAATTGCTGCCTCGCGAGCAGGTACTTCTTCGCCAATGGCTTCAAGGGTCGCCATGTGGGCTGAGAGTTCGGCAAGTGGTGGCAAGAATTCATGTAGTGGTGGGTCAAGCAATCGCACCGTTACCGGCAAGCCTGACATTGCCATCATGATGCCCACGAAATCTGCCCGTTGCAGTGGCTCCATTTCAGCGATAACTGCGCGCTGAATATCATCATTCTCGGCGAGTACTAATCGCTCTACATATGAACGACGCGGACCGAGGAACATATGTTCGGTGCGACAAAGACCAACACCTTCGGCACCCAAGATACGTGCTCTGATTGCATCTTCAGGGGTATCAGCATTTGTGCGCACTTCTAAGTGACGACAACTATCGGCATAGCTAAGTAAACGATCGACTGCTTTAACTACTGGCGATGCTTCATCGCTACTTGAAGATAACAACCCTTCCAGATATGAAGTTACTGGCGAAGCAATTACTGGAATACGTCCTAAGTAAACCGCACCAGTTGCGCCGTCAATTGAAATAATCTCTCCGGCATAAACACTTTGACTGCCGACGGTAAAGAAACCACCTGATTCATCAACTGAGATCGCTTCGGTTCCGCATACTGCCGTCTTACCCATGCCACGAGCAACTACTGCTGCGTGCGAAGTTTTACCACCGCGGCTGGTCAGAATTCCTTCGGCGGCAACCATGCCCACTAAATCATCAGGGCTTGTTTCACGGCGAACCAAAATCACTTTGTGGCCATCTTTAGCTAAATCAAATGCCTTCTTAGAATCAAAAACTACTTCGCCAACTGCGGCACCAGGTGATGCTGGAATTCCACGTGCGATTTCTTTAACACTGCTGCTTAAATCAAATTGTGGAAACATCAACTGAGCTAACTGATCACCGGTCACTCGACGAAGCGCTTCATCCATATCAATGCGGCCCTCATCAACTAGAGCCAGCGCGATACGAAATGCTGCCTCTGCCGTGCGCTTACCTACACGGGTCTGCAGAATCCAGAGTTTGCCTTTTTCAACGGTAAATTCAATATCGCAGAGATCCTTGTAGTGGTTCTCAAGCAGCGCCATAACACGTTCTAGCTCAGCATGAACATCAGGCAAAATAGCGCCAAATTCAACTAACGAAATGGTGTTACGGATACCTGCAACTACATCTTCGCCTTGTGCGCGCTCTAAATAATCACCGTAACTACCAATCTCGCCAGTCGAAGGATTTCGCGTAAATGCCACACCAGTACCAGAATCTTGGCTTAAGTTTCCAAAGACCATAGATTGAATATTCACGGCAGTACCTAAATCAGATGAGATTCTTTCGCGGCGACGATAAACATTGGCGCGCTCTGAGTTCCAGGAATGAAAGACGGCTTCAATTGAGCGCTGCAGATGTACGCGCGGATCAGTCGGAAAAGTTTCACCAGTAAAGATTTCACAACTCTTGATATAGCCAGCTGCCATTGCTTTTAAGCCAGCTGCATCAAGTTCAGAGATTGCTTTGACCCCAAATTGCGCCAAGATAACTTCTTGCACTTTATGGAATTCAGCTTGTGGTACCTCACAAACAATTCGACTATACATATCAATAAAGCGTCGGTAGCAATCCCAGGCAAATTGTTCATTGCCAGTTTCAATAGCTAATTGCTTAGCAACTTCTGGCGTCATGCCCACATTTAGAACAGTTTCCATCATGCCAGGCATAGAAAACTTCGCACCTGATCGCACCGAAAGAATTAGCGGTTTTAATGGGTTGCCGAACTCTTTATCAAGTTCTTTTTCTAGCGCAGACATTGCAGCTTCTAATTCAGCCGGTAGCGTTGCAGGTGAATGGCCACTCTTTAAAAACTCTTGACAGGCTTTCGTTGTAATTGTAAATCCGGGCGGAACCGGTAATCCGATTTTCACCATCTCGGCTAAGTTCGCACCTTTGCCACCAAGTAAATCTGATTGCGTGCGATCGCCGAAGGTGAATGGAAAAATAAAGGTCTCAGCCATGTTGCTCTCCCCGTTGAGAACCTAAAGCGCCATTGCCCTAGTTAATAATTAGGTTAGCCCTAAAAGCCCAATTGGTGGGTAGCAATATTCACGATGCGGAACAGTTGCCCTGTCTGCTCAATCACAGTTTGATTTAGCAGAGCGTAAAACGGCGCTTGTTCCGCTCAGCGGATTTTTAATTCATTGAGGGCAACTGCAACGGTCTTCGAGTGCAACGCCTGCTAGCGCTTCTTCAATATGTTCCCCGCAGCCAGACCAAGTCGGTTTGCTGCAATTCCTGCACATTACTTTGCTGCACATTTTCGCTCCTTTGGTTTCTATTCTGACGATACTTTGAAAGACCAAAATCCGAGAATTAAAACTGGAGCTGCCGCAAGCAAGCAAAGCCAGCCGTAGCCCAAAGTTCCAATAACTACGCCGGCCATTGCGCCACCACCGGCGCCCATTAAATTCATTAACAAATCACTGGCCCCTTGAGATGATGGCCGCAGTTCTGTTTCTACAGCTTCCGATAGCAACGCTGATCCGGCAATTAAGGTGCAAGACCAGCCTAGGCCGAGTAGAAAAAGACCAAACCCAAGTTGAATTGAATTATGTGGATCAGCAAGTCCCGAAATCAAACTTGATATCAGCAAAATAATTACACCGAGTTGAATCACCCGACGACGTCCCATTCGATCGCTCAGAATTCCAACAAGCGGTGAGAAGGCATACATGCCAACGATGTGAATGCTAATTACTAGACCAATAACCGTAAGCGTCACATCAACATGTGCCATATGCACTGGCGTCATAACCATTATCGAGACCATTGCAATGTGCCCAATTGCAATTGCTGCTATAGCAAAGAGAGCGTTCGGATTTTTTCGTATTAACTTTAAAGTCTTGCGAGCGGATAGAAGTTCATGACGTTCACTAGTTTTAGCCAATATTTTCGCGGCAGTTAAATATGGATCGGGCTTTAAAAATAACCAGATTACTAGCGCACCCATTCCTAAAGTAACCAGTGCCAAAATATATGGACCCACTAATTTTGGTAACCCAAGAGATTCAGCGAGAGCGCCTGATGGCCCCATTAAATTTGGCCCAGTAACCGCGCCAACTGTCGAACCCCAAACAACGTAGGAAAGTTGGCGAGATCTATTTGAGTCATCTGCTAAATCAGTTGCAGCAAACCGGGCTTGGTAACCAGATGCTGAGGCAGCTCCAACTAGAAAGGTTCCAAAGAGCATTGCGATCAAAATTCGTTGCGAGCCACCAAAGATCGCAAAAGCTGCACCTATCAAGCCGACTGTGTAGCCAACTGAAAGTCCTAATCGACGACCACCACGTTGGGTTAATCGAGAAAGTGGAATCGCCATCGCAGCAGCGCCAAGTACAGCAGTGGCGCCGGCAAGACCAGCTAGCGTTTCCGAGTTTGAAATCGAAGAAACCAACAGTGATCCTGCTGCCACAGTTCCGGCAACGCCTACCCCGCTAAGAATCTGCGTAGTTGCCAAGACTTTTATCGTGCGCTTTTGGATAGCTTGGGTGCTTTGTGACTTCACTTAGTCAGCCTACTCAGCGTCCTTATCTGTTGCCAGTATTTAGGCCTGCACTTACCCTTAGTTATTCCGATTAGGGATTTTGCGAAAAGGGGTGGGGAAATGAAATACAAGTCAGTTAAAGGTTTGCTTAAAAGTGATGAGTCCCTGATCCCAGTCACCTTCATAGACAAGCTGGAAGATATTCTTCATGGCTTTCTGGGCATAGTTCTATTCGTTATCTCAATACTTGCGGCGGGCTATAGCCTGCAGC
>JBILXJ010000002.1:0-47754 GCA_044378655.1 Candidatus Planktophila sp.
TTCGCCTGGCCAACCTGGTGAATCACAGGTGACTTTCCGGCGGTAAAGTCTTCAACTTGGTTGGGCAAATCAGAGAAAAATGTCAAGATAGAACGTAGCGGCATGACTTCACCAAAGGGCGTCAAATGTCGCTTTACATAATTAGTTGTCGCGCCGATTTCTGGTTCAAAAAGAATCGAAGCATTTTGCAGTTTTGCATCTGTCCGCAGAACCGCACCAATGATTAACGGCACATCGTTTTTGTCGACAAGTTCGGTGATCGCCGTGCCCACCTTTGGATTATTAAATGGATCTACATCTACTGAGTTTTCGGGCCAAATAATAAGCGCGGGCTTTTTCCCTTTTGCTAATGCTTTTTCAGTTGCAGTTAAATGTCGATAGAAAACTTCAGTGGCTCGCTCATTGAAATCTAAACCTAATTTGGGAACCGAACCTTGCACGGCAAGAACTTGAAAAGTTGGTCGCGGCGAATTATTAGGAAAAACGAATATCCCACTTAACGTCAAGGTGATGGCAATGATTGGAAGAGTTAAACCACTTCCCCGCTTTGCTAGTTGAAAAGCTGCAATACCCAGCAACAGTGTTGCTAGCGAAAGAAGCGACACTCCTCCGACACTCGCTAACCGCACATACGGTGCATCTACTTGGCTAAAACCAATTCGCAACCAGCCGAAACCACCGAAAGGAAAGCGAGAACGCAACTCCTCAAGAGCTAAGAAAGCCACCGGTAGATAGAAATACCAGTACTCCCCTAGTCTCTTGAGAAAGCCCAACGGTAAAAAGAAAAGCGTTTGCAAGAGAACTAGCGCGATCCACGGTGCAACTCCGACATATTTATTGCTCCAGATTAAACCTGCGGCGTTGAAAGCAAATGCAAATAGCGCGAACGAGAGAAAGAATTTCTGACTCTGATTGACTGCATGAATTAGAAGAGCAATTGCCAGCGGGGCGGCAAACCAAAGACCGATCGGTTTAAAGGCTGCGGAGAGAAGTAATCCGCTTAATACTGGAAGGAAGGCAAACACGTCTTACCAACCGAGGGCAGCAATTAATCGATCAATACTTGCGCCAAGTCCGTATTGATCCTTGATTTGATAGAGCTTTGATAAGTCTGCTGGTGCTTTAGGCATTGATAAATCGACCTTAGGAAGTGGTGCATCGCGAGCTACTCTTACTAGTTTTGGCGCGATACTTAAGTAGTCCGCACCAGCGATTATTTTCTTGGCAAGTGCCGGTGGTAACGACGTATGAGCTTCATGCGCTGCAGCCAGAGCGTCCTCGACGGTAGCAAAATTGTTGGCAATTACGGCGGCACCTTTTTCGCCAATTCCTTTGACGCCAGGCAGCCCGTCTGACGGGTCGCCTCTAAACATCGCGAACAAATCGTAACGATCGCCCGGAATTGAGTATTTATCTGCCACATACTTAAGATCAACTAAGTCGTGTTGCGAAATGCCTTTAGCTAAATAAACAATTTTGATATCGCGTTTGTCATCAACCATTTGGAATAAATCGCGATCGCCAGTAACAATGCGGATTGGACCCTTTTCAATTTCGGCATAAGTTGCCATGACATCGTCGGCTTCGTAATCATCAACGCCGACAACTGGAATTCCGAAGAGATCTAAAATATCGAGCAAAATTGGAATTTGCGGCGTTAGTGTTTCAGGTTCAACCTCTTCTTCGCTCTCTTCTTCCAAACGATTAGCCTTGTATGCGGGGAAAATATCTACACGCCAACTTGGACGCCAATCACCATCGAGGCAAGCAACCAAGCGGTTAGGTCTATAAATTCCAACCAACCGCGTCGTCATGTCTAGATAACCACGAATCGCGTTCACTGGCGTTCCATCGGGTGCCAATAGCGTGTCGGGCATTCCGTAATAAGCGCGGTACCAAAGTGAGGCGCTATCGAGCAACATTAAAGTCATAAGTCACCCAGCATATAACTGACTACTCCCCGATCGATCCGCTTAACTGCCTCGCGACAGGTTGGCCGTAACTTCTCGCTCGCGGCAGCAATCTGATTCATCAAATCGATCAGTTGCTTAGTTGATCTAACAAAGTCGCCCACCGACATATCACTTCCCTTTAATACGTTGTTGAGCGAGTTTCCATTAGCCCAGCGATAAGCGATGTAACAGAAGCCCAAATCCGGTGCTTTCTGAGTCTGCACTTGATGCTTTTCTTCGATCTCCTCGAGTTGGCCCCAAACATGTGCGATCTCACCCAAGGCGTTTGCGACATTCTGATGCGGAATTTTCGGAGCTAAATCTTCCTGGGAACGCGATTGATAAATCATGCAGGAAACAACAGATAGCAGTTCAGCTGGATTTAGCTGGTCGAGTAAACCCAATCGAATAGTTTCGGTAAGCAGTAGATCAGATTCTGCGTAAATTTTGGCCAGGATTTTTCCTTGGGCCAGCGGTTTTTCACCCTCGATATATCCGAGTTCATCGAGAACTGCACAAATACGATCAAAAGTTTTGGCAATAACGTGAGTGCGATTTTCAATGCGATTAGTTAAACCTTCATTTTCTCGACGCAGTCGGCCGGCCCGCTCTTGTAGGCGGGCATGTGCTTCTCGTTCGTTGCAACTATGACAAGCATGATTACGCAAACCTTTACGCAACTGATCGATTTCACCTTCGAGATGCTGACGTTGACGATTATCAAAGGTTTTTCGACCGCCACGTTTAGAGAGCAGCGCTTCAAGTTCCTTAACTTCACGGCGCATCGAGGCATACTGATTGAAATCACCTAAGTGACATTGAGCCGAATCAACAAGTTCATCAATAGCAGTCTGATTACGTCTTACTTGGCGATCTAGACCAACGACCGCACGGTCAGCCTGAAATTGCGCAAATGAGGATTCCAATGAACCGCGCGCACGTTCGCGACCAAAGCGACTAATTAAGTTAATCGCCATGTTGTAAGTCGGTGTAAACGAAGAACGTAATGGGTAAGTACGAGTCGATGCCAAGCCCGCGGCAGTTGCTGAATCAACTGATGGCGACCACTGCACAACTGCGTTACCTTCGATATCAATTCCGCGCCGGCCAGCACGGCCAGTTAATTGGGTGTACTCCCCTGGCGTGATCGGAACGTGTGCTTCACCGTTCCACTTAGTTAACTTCTCTAAGACCACAGTTCGAGCTGGCATGTTGATGCCTAGCGCCAACGTCTCGGTTGCAAAAACCGCCTTAATTAAGCCTCGCTTGAAGAGATCTTCGATTGCTTCCTTAAAGCTTGGTAGCAAACCAGCATGGTGCGCTGCGATGCCGCGTTCTAAAGCACTTAGCCATTGATCAAATCCGAGAACCGCCAAATCTTCTTCGGCTAAGTTCTGCGTGTAATACAGAGCAGTCTTAGTAATCTCGGCGCGTTCTTCTGAATTAGTTAATCGCAGCCCAGCATTAAGGCACTGATTTACCGCCGCATCGCAACCAGCACGCGAGAAAATGAAAGTAATCGCAGGTAGCAAATTCTCGCGATTTAACTTCTCGATGATGTCGGCGCGGGAAAGGCGACTTTCATTCTGACCAAATCGTTCGCGGCGATGGCGATCGGTATGAACCTTGCGCATTGCTTCGCGTTCGAGTTTAAGAATTTCCGGATTTACTTGACCCGGCTTGCTGAACAGATCTATTAGACGTTGTCCGATCAGAACATGTTGATAAAGTGGAATTGGTCGAACTTCACTGACCACGACTGTGGTATTTCCGCGAATTTCATTTAGCCATTCGCCAAATTCTTCAGCGTTGGAAACTGTGGCCGAGAGCGAGACAACCTGCACGCTTTCCATTAAGTGAATCAAAACTTCTTCCCAGACGCCGCCGCGGAACTTATCGGCTAAGTAATGGACTTCATCCATAACTACCCAACCCAAGTTATTAAGAGTGTTAGAACCTGCGTAAAGCATGTTGCGCAGAACCTCAGTGGTCATTACAAGAATGTCAGCTTCGCTATTGATGCTGGTGTCGCCAGTTAGTAAGCCAACTTTTTCTTCGCCAAAGCGTTCAACGAATTCAGCGAACTTCTGATTCGAGAGTGCTTTAATGGGAGTGGTGTAAAAACATTTCTTGCCATTTTTTAGCGCGAAGTAGGCCGCAAACTCACCGACCACAGTTTTTCCGGCACCGGTCGGGGCTGCGACCAATACTCCGTGCCCATCTTCGAGTGCTTGGCAGGCCTGAATTTGAAATTCATCAAAACCAAAATCAAAGGAATCAATAAATTCCTGAGTTACTGAGTGTTTCGCGCGTGCTTTCGCTGCTGCGTAGGCTTCGGCTGGGGAAAGTTGATCCGAGCCGCTCATGCGGGCCAAGTTAGCAGGGTTTGTGGCAAGGATTCGACTTGAACTGGCAATTGCCCAATACGTTCGCCATCGGCATAAGCAATGGCTGAAGACTCGATGCGAACTCGCTTGGCCCGAATCACCTCAACTTGCGGGTGTTCAATGTGAGTGCCTTTATAGACAGTTGGAAAAACTTTAATGAATTCTAACTTTGAAACTGGATGCAGAATCATTATGTCCAGTAGCCCATCATGTAGATCGGCATCTGGACACACTCGCATGCCTCCTCCATAGGACTGGCCATTACCAATAGCGATCAACATGGCTTCAACTTCAAGAACCTTTTCATCAGCAAATATTTTGAAATCAATTGCGTTGAACTTTGGAAACTCGAGAGCTATCGCAGCGTTGTATTTAGCCGGACCTTTCGGCCATTTCAGCTTATTTGCCCGTTCATTTACCACAGAGTCAAAGCCGCTCGATAGAACTGCGCCGAAATATTCGCCATCGGCCACTCCAATATCTACCAAGGTCGGCTCAGTCGAAATGAGATGTTCTAGATAGTCACTTAACTCATGATCAAACCAACCTAGTGTTCGATAGAAGTCATTTCCGGTTCCGCCTGGTGCGATTGCTAATGGAACTTTGAATTCAATGGCCAACTGCAACAACAGATGAAATAAACCATCTCCCCCGACGCTAAGCAGTTTTGTGACCTGTCCATTCTGCAACGCTTCTCTGGTCAGAGTTCTGGTTTCTGCTGCACTATTGGGCGAGATCATGCGGTATGAAATATCACGCGACTGTAAAAAACCAACTACCTGGGTGGCCAGTGAAGCGGCTGCGCCTAAACCTGCTTTCGGATTAACGACTACGAGCCACATGAGGCAAACCTACCGATTTAACTCAATCTAATGGTGATGCAGATGGATCAAAGTCTGCTGAATCTGCTGCGCCCTTGCGTTTGTCACGACGCTTATCTAGAAGTAGCGAGATTAAACCGGCCAGGAAATAAAGAAAGATCAGCGGCCCAGCGAGGAAACTCATAGTTATTGGATCTGAAGTTGGGGTAAGAGCTGCAGCGCCCAACGTTATTGAAAACACCCAGACTCGCCACGGCCTGAGAATTGTTGATCCACGCAAGAAACCGATCAAATTAAAGGTCAGCAGGAAAACGGGTAGTTCGAAAGCTAAACCGAATAAGAGAATCATTCTTAGAACAAAATCTAAATAATCATCGAATCTAACCAAGTTAGTCAAAGCATCTGGAGTAAAGCCAAATAAAACCTTGATCGCAACGGGCAAAATTAGGTAACCAATGGCAGCACCCATGGCAAAGAATGGTGTTGCTGCAAAGAGGAAGAGAACTGAGTAACGCTTCTCTTTGCGGTGCAGGGCTGGTGCGATGAAAGCCCAAAGTTGATAGAGCCAAATCGGAGCCGCCACAATCAAACCACTCAATATGGCAACTTTAATTTGCAGATTAAGTGGACCGAGGATTCCGTTTATATAAAGTGAGCCGCATTCATCGGAGCCGGTAGCTCTAGCGGCAGCCAAGTCACAAACTGGTTTGGCCAGTTGGGTAATTATTCGGTCATATAGAAACCAGCCAGCCGTTGAAGCGACCAAAATTGCAATTACCGAGCGCAGAAACCTTTTGCGGAACTCTTTTAGATGCTCGAGTAAAGGCATCTTGCCTTTATTGCGTATAGCCATAACTAAAGATGACTACTTAGTAGATGAGTCGTCATCTTTCTTGTCGTCGTCCTTCATCTCTTTCATTTCAGACTTGAAGATACGAAGTGAGCGACCAAGAGAACGTGCTGAATCTGGTAGGCGCTTTGCTCCGAAGAGAACAGCGATTACCAGCAGAATTATGATTAATTCTTGACCACGAGGCATTTGATTACTCCTTTAGATTCAACTTCTATGGGTAAACGCTAGCGCATAAATCCGGGTTCTAGTCCAGAGCGCTCGTTAGAAATTAGTGATAATTTTCCAAGGCGGCAGCAGCTCGAGCAAGTACGGCAGCCCTAACTTCATCTGGCTCAACTGCTTCGACCTGTCCGCCCAGCGACAGGATCGCTCTCGAGATCCAGGTTGCGCTGAAGCCTTCAATAGTCGATGACGTTTCACCGGCATTGATCTGCGGTAAAACTTCGAGCACTTGGCGCGAACTACTATGAATTTTTACCTGGTAGGAAATGGCTTCTTCGGAGTTCACAACTTGGTTGTTTGGCCAAACTTGGTCCTCAATTTCAATGACATTAACAATTCGATCAGCCCTAAAGTTACGAGTTGCTTTAGCGCTATCGCAATAACCTTGTAAGTATTCATGAGCTCCGGAATGAGTTAACTCATAAGGCGCTACCTGTCGTTTAGTGACTTGATCATTTGCGGCAGAGTGATAAGTAATTTCTAGCCAACCACGACGACGAATCGCACGCAGAATCAATGCCCGAAATTCAGAATTTAGACTCGCTTCAATTTGCACCTGTGGGGCTGAGATCAATTGCGAACGTAGCTGCTCTTGCAGATTAGCGATTTCAGATGCTAAAGATTGATTCGAACTTCCTAATTCGGCACTAAGTAGATCTAGACCCATGTAGACCGAAAGTGCCTCGGCGCGATCAAGTGCTCGAGGCGCGGCCAAAGTTTCAGCGTTACGGATCGAAACAAAGCCTGATTCAAATTCAAGATCAATTAGTTCAAGTGGCGTGTAGCCCGGAAGACCGCACATCCATAAGGTATTTAGATCGTCAGTTATCTCTTTAACTGTTGTGTTAAAAGTTTTCGCTAACTCTGAGATGGCGATTCCTTGGTGGGTCGTTAAATATGGCACTAAATCCAAAAGCCGGGCAGTGCGAGCTAAGCCAGTTTCTTGTTTAGCCATGAATCTTCACCACTTGTTCTAGAGCATTGATAACGCAATTTCGCAGTTGTGCAGGTGATGAAACAATTACATCTTCACCGTGCCACAGAACCAAGTTGGTAATGTAATCAAGGTCGAAGATCGGAAGTTCCAAGAGATCCCAGTCGTCGGCGGTCTCGAGTGTGGTTGCCATGCGACGGAGTTGGTAACCAGCACCTGGTCGAACTTGCAGTACCGCTACGGGTGCCTCGATTGCCGGTTCAATTTCGGTGATCTCAAAATTTTCCGGGATCACATAACTTTGCGATTTTCCGATCGTGGTTAGCGCACCATGAATTCGATCAACTCGGAAGTTTCTAATGGCAACTTTTTCAGTATCTAACCCGATTAAATACCAGTGAGACTTGCGAGCTTGAACTCCGTAAACCTGCAATTGGCGCTTCTGCGCAACGCCCTGAAAATTAAGGTAATCGAACTCGATCGTCGTTAGTGATGTCAGCGCGTCTAGGGCGCTTCGTAAGTTCTCATCGGCACCAATAAGGCGTGGCGCTAAAACTGGTAACTGAGATGAGTCGGTGTCTAGACCGATCGACGTTAACTTGCGAAGGGCTTGTTGAGAGAGATCAGTAAAAGCTGCATCTTGCCAAGCCTGCGCCGCCAATGAAAGCAAGGTGACTTGGGTTGGCGATAAGTCGCGTAACGAAAGCGCATAATTCTCGGGACGAATTCGGTAACCAGCTTCGTCATCGAATAATGGATCTAGCCCGCCAACTTCAATCTGGATACCTAATTTACGTAGATCATCTTTATCGCGTTCGAACATTCGCTCTTTCGCTTCAGCGTTACCTTCGTAGCCTTCGATATTCCGGAAAATTTCATTCTTGGTCAGATATCTTTTGGTAGCAAGTAAGGCAATGGTTAAGTTAACTAAACGCTCATTCTTCCGCGACACCGTAAGCTCCCTTCGCTGGTCGACGTCTGCGAGCCAATACTTCAACACCTGGCGCCATTCGACGGCTAATGATTAAAAAGCCAGTGTGTGCGATCATGCGTTGTTGTGGCCGCACCGCTAAACCTTCGTGATGCCAACCGCGAATCATTGATTCGTTACTTTCAGGTTCAGTAAAACGACCATCTGCTTTTAACGCTTCGGCAGTCGCTGACAATTGAGTAGTTGTAGCAACATAAGCTAGAAAAACTCCGCCTGGACGCAGCACGTTAGCAGCCATATCAACGCATTCCCAAGGTGCCAACATGTCTAGAACAACTCGATCGAACTGATGGGAAAATTCTTTCTCTTGTACCGAACCAAGATCGCAACTCCAGTTGCTTGGGGTTTGCCCGAAATAATCAGCAACATTTGCTTTGGCAATATCGGCAAATTCTTCGCGACGTTCAACTGAATGAACTAAACCCTCAGCGCCAACTGCGCGAAGTAAGGTGATGGTTAAAGCTCCGCTACCTACACCTGCCTCAAGAACTCGTGCACCAGGATAAATATCGGCAAAGCCCAAAATAAATGCGGCATCTTTCGGGTAAACAATAGTTGCGCCACGTGGCATCGATAATACGTAATCACCCAACAATGGTTTAAATGCCGTGAACTTTAAACCCGCAGTCGTGCTTATCACCGAACCTTCTGGAATACCGACTAGTTCGTCGTGCACGATCCAACCTTTATGGGTGTGCCATTCCTTGCCGGCGGTAATTGTTAGTGAGTACATCTTGCCTTTTGGATCGGTCAGCTGGATTCGATCACCGTAGGCGAAAGTTCCCGCTTGCAACGAAGCAAGTGATTTGGGGGCCGGCGTAGTTTCGGACACAGGTGTACTTTCAGACATGAGTGCATCCTAGTTCAGCCAACGAGCCAAAGTCAGCCCAACTTTGTCGCACCCATGGCCTATCTTGAGCGAGTGGAAAATATGCGGTTATCCCCCAGTCGAGTTTCAGAGTTCACTAATTGTCCACAACTCTACAAATATCGCAGCATTGATAAATTGCCTGAGCCACCTAGCATTGATGCCGAACGTGGCACCTTAGTTCACACCGTTCTACATGACTTATTTGAATCTCCCGCTGAAGAACGAAATCTAGAAACCGCGATTGAACTTCTGCCTTCTCGTTGGCAGGCTCAGTTAGCTGCCAAACCTGATCTAGCGCCGTTAGTGAGCAATGAGAAAGAGTGGATAGATCGTGCGAACGCGCTATTGGCTACTTACTTCAAGTTAGAAAAGCCCGAAACTTTTGAACCAACATTCCGAGAACTGCATCTTGAGTTCGATTTGAAATCAGATCTATACCTACATGGTTATGTCGATCGGCTCGATGTTGCTCCAACCGGTGAAGTTCGCATCGTCGATTACAAAACTGGAAAATCACCGAAACCCGGTTGGGAAGCCAAGGCGCTTTTTCAGTTGCAGGTGTATGCGCTGCTTTACTACAAGACAAATAACGTACTACCAAAACTTCTTTTGTTAATTTACTTGGGTGATGGCGCTTTGGTGCGTAGCACTCCGACAATGGCTGATTTAGCCGCTACTGAAGCGACTTTGATCCGAATCGCTAATGAAATTAAATTGGCAATCGAAAAAGATCATTGGCCAACTAAACCATCACGATTGTGCGATTGGTGCTTCTTTAAATCGATCTGTCCTGCCCATACTTAAGCGCTAGTTTTTCATAGCTCCAACTAGCAAGTGAGTCAGTGACATCAACCCGACCATTCTTTTCAATCGGAACCAAATGCGGCACGGCTAGTACCCAAGCCCCGGAAGCTTTCGCAGCTGTAACACCAGTTAAAGAATCCTCTAGTACTAAGCAATTTGAAACATCGTGCCCACTGCTTGAGGCGGCCAAAAGATAGCCCTCAGGGTCGGGTTTAGATACCTTTACATCATTGCTAGAAATGGATTTCGCAAAAGGGTTTATCTCGAAATTGCTTAAGGCAGCGTCAACTAGCGATCTCGGGCTGGCTGACACCAAAATAAGTTCAACGCCATGTGCGCGGAGATCATTGATTAATTCAACTGCGCCAGGCATGAACGGCAGATCACCCTTGAACTTAACGACCATGCGTTCAATAATTTCTAACATAAGTGAGTTGCCATCGCGCTTGCCGTTAATCAAGTCCGACATGTAGTTGCCAACGCGATCTAACGGCCCACCTAAACAGGCCGCTTGATCTGACTCGAGCCATTGGTAACCGTATTGCGCCATCATCTCGGTTTCAGATTCCAGCCATAGCGGTTCGGAATCGACCAACAAACCATCCATGTCAAAGAAAACCGCGCTATAGAAATTCTTTGCCGCGCTAGTTGGCATTGAAATATTTTGCCTCTGGATGATGCACGATGATGGCACTGGTTGATTGCTCAGGGTGCAACTGGAATTCTTCAGAGAGTTCAACGCCGATCCGACCCGGCTCGAGTAATTCGCAGAGTTGAACTTGCTGTTCGATATCGGGGCAAGCGGGATAACCAAATGAGTAACGAGATCCTCGGTATCCCTGATCAAGAATGCCTTGCAGGTCGGGAGCATCTTCGGCCCGAACTTGCATTTCCTCGCGAATACGTTGGTGCCAGTACTCGGCTAACGCTTCAGTTAATTGAACCGATAAACCGTGCAGCTCTAGATATTCCCGGTATTCATTCTTGGCAAAAAGTTCAGCTGCCGCTTTGCTAATTGTGTTGCCCATGGTTACTACATGGAAAGCAACTACATCTACTTTGCCGGAATCTTTGCTAGCAAAGAAATCACTAATACATAAGCGGCGATCACGACGCTGACGTGGGAACGAGAAGCGAGTTCGTTCCTTTCCTTTATCCGGACCCTCATGGTGCAGGATCACTAGCTCGTTACCCTCACTTACACATGGGAAATATCCGTAAACAACTGCCGCTTCAAGCCAACCTTCAGATTGAACCTGGTTTAACAGTGCACGAAGGCGCGGTCGGCCTTCAGTTTCTGCCATGGCTTCGTATTCACCGCGGGCACCTTTGAGTCCCCACTGCCCCATAAACAAAGCACGTTCGTCGAGCATGCCCGAATACTCAGCAAGTGGAATTCCCTTAACGATCCGCGAACCAAAAAACGGCACGTTTGGAATATCAATATCTAACGCCACATCGCTGCGCTTGGTATCGATTTCTTCGCTGACTTCAATGTTGCGAGTGGACTTAACTTTTCGCTCACGAAGTGCTGGCAGAGCCGCGCCAGGCTCACCACGTTTAACCGCCATGATCGCATCCATTAAGCGCAAACCTTCGAAAGCATCACGGGCATATCGGACTTCGCCTGGAAAAATTTCAGCTAAATCTTGTTCAACAAAAGCTCGAGTTAGCGCTGCGCCACCCAGAACGATCGGCCACTTTTGATCTAGACCACGGGCAGTAATCTCTTCGAGATTTTCTTTCATGATCACTGTGGACTTAACTAACAAACCACTCATTCCAATGGCGTCAACATTATGTTCTTGCGCAGCATCAACAATCTGATTAATGGTCTGCTTAATTCCAATATTTACCACTTGATAACCATTATTGGACAAGATGATGTCAACTAGATTCTTACCGATATCGTGAACATCGCCTTTGACGGTAGCAAGCAACATGCGCCCGCGACCTTGGTCATCAGTCTTTTCCATATGTGGTTCAAGATATGCAACGGCGCTCTTCATAACTTCAGCACTTTGCAGAACGAAAGGTAATTGCATTTCGCCCTTGCCAAATAGTTCACCAACTACCTTCATGCCTTCAAGCAAGTGATCGTTGATTATCTGTAGCGGTTTAATTCCTTGGGCCATTGCCGTTTCGAGATCATCGTCTAGTCCGACTTTCTCGCCATCGATAATTCGACGCTGCAGCCGTTCTTCAAGTGGCAGAGCGGCTAACCCAGCTGCACGTAAGTTTCGAGTTGCTGCAACTTCAACACCTTCGAATAACTGTAGAAACTCGGTCAACGGATCGTAAGTACATACGCCATCGGAATAAGCTCGGCGATCATAAATTAGATCAAGAGCAACCTCGCGGGCTCGATCATCAATGCGAACCATCGGAGTGATTTTAGACGGATGCACGATGGCGGAATCCAGGCCAGCCTCGACGCACTCATGAAGGAAGACCGAGTTTAGAACGATGCGAGAGGCAGCATTTAAACCGAAGGAAACGTTGCTAACACCAAGTGTCGTTTGCACATCTGGGAATTCCAACTTGAGGGCACGGATCGCTTCGATTGTTTCAATGCCATCACGTCTAGTTTCTTCTTGGCCAGTTGCAATTGGAAAAGTCAGGCAGTCAATCAAAACATCTGAAGTGGCCATTCCCCAGTTAGTAGTCAAGTCATTGATTAATCGACGAGCTACTTTGAGTTTCCATTCTTTCGAGCGAGCTTGACCATCTTCATCAATAGTTAGTGCTACGACGCTCGCACCGTGCTCTTGTACGAGTGGCATGATCTTGGCAAAGCGCGAAGTTGGACCATCACCATCTTCATAGTTAACCGAGTTAATAACGCTGCGGCCGCCCAATTGCTCAAGTCCGGCTTTTAAGACAGCAGGTTCGGTTGAGTCCAAAACGATCGGTAATGTGGAAGCAGTCGCAAAACGGCTAGCAAGTTCAGTCATATCTCTTGCGCCATCGCGACCTACATAGTCAACCGAAAGGTCAAGCATGTGTGCGCCTTCGCGAATCTGATCGCGTGCAATTTCTACGCAGGTTTGCCAATCTTCAGCAACTAGAGCATCGCGAAAAGCTCTAGAACCATTAGCGTTTGTTCGTTCGCCAATTGCTAAATAAGTTTTATCTTGGCGGAACGGCACGAACTGGTAGAGCGAAGACGCACCTGGTTCGGTGGTTGGGTTTCGCTTCTTAATTTCGTGGCCTTTGAATTTTTCAACAACGGCCGCCAAGTGAGCAGGTGTTGTTCCGCAACAGCCACCTAAAAGGGATATGCCGTAATCAGCTACGAAAGTATCAAGTGCAGTTGCTAGTTCATCGGGACCGAGTGGATACTCAGCGCCTTTCTTTCCCAGAATTGGTAAGCCAGCATTAGGCATTACTGAAAGAGCGACTTGCGAATTCTGCGCAAGGAATCGTAAATGCTCCGACATTTCAGCTGGGCCAGTGGCACAGTTCAAGCCGATTAAATCAATTTCCAGTGGTGCCAATGCATTGAGTGCTGCGCCAATTTCAGAGCCAAGCAACATAGTTCCCGTTTGTTCAACAGTAACCTGGGCGATCAAAATTACATCGCGATCAACTTTAGCCATTGCCGCGCGTGATCCGTTCACTGCGGCCTTAGCTTGCAATAAATCTTGAGTTGTTTCTATTAAGAGTGCATCAGAGCCGCCATCGAGTAGACCTTGCGCAGCAGTCTCATAAGCATCGCGTAGAAATTCGTATGTGGTGTGACCAAGTGTCGGAAGTTTAGTACCGGGCCCAAGTGAACCCAAAACAAAGCGCGGTTTATCCGCAGTCGAAAAGTTGTCTGCACATTCGCGGGCAATCTTTGCGCCGGCAAAAGCTAGCTCGTAAATTCGATCTTCAATGCCATATTCAGCCAAGTTCGCCCAATTAGCACCGAAAGTATTTGTCTCAATAGCATCAACACCAACAGCTAAATATTCATTGTGAACACTTGCAACGATATCGGGGCGGGAGATATTTAAGATCTCATTGCAGCCCTCGTGGTTCTGGAAATCCTCAAGTGTTGGATCGGCTGCCTGCAACATCGTGCCCATGGCACCATCGGCAATAACGATTCGCTCGGCCAACGCCAGACGAAGCAAAGAAGGCGTTTTTACGAGGCTCATTGGCGCAAGGTTACCAGTAGATAAATTTTGGTGATTAGATCGCGATACCCAAGAAGGTATCAATTGCTCTACTTAGCTCACCGCTACTGCCACCAGTTAAACCGCTTTCGGTCTGCTCAATCCAAGAATCGATTGCCTTAATGGCTCTAACTGTGTCTAAATTATCGGCCAAACTAGCGATGATCAAAGCAACACACTCTTTTGTCGGTGCGACCTCATTGCGACTAAGAGCACTTTGCAGTCGACTCATGCGAATGTTTGCCTCTTCCAGCACAGCATCGGTCCACATGCGATCACGACCGTAAGGTGCACTCAGAAGCGCTAGCCGAATAACCATTGGATCTACGCCGGCTGCGATTAATTTGCTAACGAAAACTAGATTGCCTTTGCTCTTACTCATCTTCTCGCCATCGAGACCGACCATGCCAGCATGAATATAGGTACGGGCATATGGCTTGCCGGTCAGGATTGCAACTTGCGAAGCTCCCATTTCATGATGCGGAAAGATTAAATCGCTACCGCCACCTTGGATATCAATTGCGAATTCATCTTCTGGATCTGGTTTCAGATATGCCAACGCAATTGCGCTGCACTCAATGTGCCAACCTGGGCGACCTGCGCCGAATGGAGATGGCCATGATGGTTCGCCCGGACGAGCGGCTAACCAAACTAAACAATCAAGTACATCTTTCTTGCCAACTCGATCTGGGTCTCCCCCGCGCTGTGAAAAAATCTCTTGCATCTCTACTTGCGATAAATGCGAACGGGTACCGAATTGCGCATCACTGCGAACTGCAAAGTACAAATCGTTATCAACTGAATAAACCGTGCCGGCCGACTTAAGAACTTCGATTGCTTCGGTAACTAGCGGGATTGCCTCAACTGCCCCGATGTAATCCATCGGTGGCAAGACGTGAAGGTTGACCATATCGCCCCGGAAAAGCTCGATTTGAGAATGTGCTAAATCTTCCCAATCAACACCATCTCGTTTTGCCCGCTCGAGTAACGGATCATCTATGTCGGTAATGTTTTGAACGTAGCGAACTTCAGCGCCAGTTGCCCGTAAATAACGATTGATTAAATCGAAAGTTAGATACGTTGCCGCGTGACCTAAATGTGTTGCATCGTAAGGCGTAATGCCGCACACATACATACGGTAAACACTCTTAGTGGGCAAAGCTTTCTTGGTACCAGAAAGTGTGTCTTTTAAAGTGAGTTTCGGCAGCGCATATTTAGGATCTACTGCCGGAATCGCAACTATTGGCCAAGAACGCATTGACCTATCCTAGAACGGCGGCCACGGAACTGCAGGCCAATCTGGGCTGGGCGAAGGAAAGACTTTTGTCGCGAGTAATCGTGAGACACGTGACTGCAAAGCGGTAAATTCTTCCTGGGTGATTAGTTGCTTAATCTGTTCACCAACTTCGCTGCTTAATTCATTCTGTAGCAGGTCTAGTGTTGCAATCTCCGAAGCTAGCAGTTCATCTTGCTCCCACTGCCAAAGAACGGTGCGCAATTTATCTTCGGAATGAAAAGTTACGCCGTGATCGCAACCATAAATATGGCCATTCGGGATCGGAAGTAAGTGACCAATTTTGCGATCAGTGTTATTAATGACGACGTCCAAGAGTGCGAGGTTACGAAGCCCCGGTAGATCTTGTCGATACAACTCTGCCAAATCAACTTCCTCGTCGATATCAATCCAGAGTTGCACCATTCCTAAACCAAATGGGCCTTCACGCAAAAGTGTGGGCGGAACGCAATTGAGTTGCATCGCTTCGCTAATCAAATAGGCCGCATATTCGCGGTTAGCCAAGGTGCCATCGGGAAAATCCCATAACGGTCGCTCCCCTGTCACCGGCTTATAGATACAGTTGAAGACTTTCTCGCCAACTGTTATCTCACCAAAAAGTGTGGCATTAGAGGCATCAACTAAACGACCCGTAACTTTTAGGTCGCCGTAATTTAGGGCGGCGAGAATCTCGTCGCGATTATCTGCGGTAACCATTTGCCCTCGGACACAAATGACCGCTGTTATCAATCGGAATTCCACAGAACGGACATGGCAATCGACCAGCTCCAACTACCGCCGCAGTTCTTTTAGCAAAAGCATCTGCTTGTGCCAAAGTTAGTGAAACCCGCAGCAGATCAGGTGCTTCCTCTTCATCATCGTCGGCCAATTCTTCTTCCTCAGAATCCGCCGGGGTCGCGCATTGCAATTCAACCAAAACCATTTCAGTATCAGTCACAAAGGAAAGCCCGATCACGCCAACTCGGAACTCCTCGAAGATTGGTTGTTCAAGCGGCTCGGTATCGGCTATCAGTTTTGGATAAACAATTAGTGGATTAGCTCGTTTGATTTCTTTGAGGATTGCACCGACTCGATCACCAAGTGCGGCGGCTTGAATTTTCTCTAACGCAACTGAAGTGATGCGTGAACCAGTCCGAGCTTGAATGAAGAAACTGCGTTCGCCCGGTTCACCGACTGTGCCACAGACAAATCTTTCAACTGGATTAAACTCGTAAACAATCCGACTCACTTGGTTAGGCCTTTTCCGCCGCCTAATAGATGGCCACGTTTGTTCTTACTCTGCAACAACTCACCCACTGAAGAATCAGAGTCGTTAAGTCGTGTGAGCCTGATATCCCCACCATTTGATTCTAGGATCGTGATTGAGGCTGGATCGATAACTATTCGCTGAAAATCATCAAGGTGCATTCCAAGTGAACTAGCCACAATCGCCTTGATCACATCTCCGTGTGAAACCATGATGGTCAGATCCAGATCAGATGCAAAAAACTCATGTACTGACTTCATCGCTCGAACTTGCATTTGCGCCAGACTCTCACCCTCAGGAAAAGTCACCGCGCTCGGCTGTCCTTGCACCTTTCGCCAAAGTTTTGCCCGTGAAAGTGTGGAAAGTTTTTTGCCAGACCATTTTCCATAATCGACTTCAATTAAATTTTGATCAATAATGACTTTGACGCTCTTGCCATATTTAGCCAACCAGGGTGCCAAGGTTTCTGAGCAACGATCCATCGGACTTACTTGAACTTGGGCAATAGTTAATTTGCCTAGTCGTTCGGCCAATCGCTCTGCTTGTACTTGGCCAGATTTCGAAAGATGCACACCAGCTAATTGACCTGAAAGAATTCCGGCGGCATTGGCAGTTGAGTGAGCATGTCGGATCAAAACAATTTTTGGCACCCTGAAAGGTTATCGCAGTAATTCGGGCGCTGCCTTGCTAGGTTTGCGCCATGGAACTTAGGCGTGCTGGCGACTCCGGCTTATCTCTTTCTCGACTAGGTCTCGGAACGATGACTTGGGGCCGAGATACCGATGAGCATGAAGCTGCTGATCAAATGCGAGCCTACCTAGATGCCGGCGGAAATTTCATTGATACCGCGGCGGTCTATGGAGATGGTGATAGCGAGCGGGTAATCGGTGGGCTAGCTGGTTCACTTTTTAAGCGCGAGGAAATTGTCTTAGCAACTAAGGCCGGAATAACTTTTCCAGATGGCGTGCGCACTGTTAATAATTCACGTGCAGCTCTTATGGCCGAACTAGATAACTCACTTGCTCGACTAGGTACTGACTATGTTGATTTATGGCAGATCCATACTTGGGATAGCGATAATCCGGTTTCAGATGCGCTTTCGGCACTTGATTGGGCTTACAACACTGGCCGCGCACGATACGTTGGAATTTCAAATTTCACGGGCTGGCAAACAGCGCATTGTGCAACTCGTCAAAGTAATCAAGGCGGCAAGGCACCAATTGCCACGATTCAATCAGAGTATTCACTATTAAATCGCGAAGTAGAACGTGAAGTTATTCCGGCTTCGCAAGCGCTGGGTTTCGGTTTCTTGCCATGGTCACCGTTGGGTCGCGGAGTGTTAACTGGTAAATATCGAAATGGATTGCCCAGTGATTCCCGTGGAGCTAGCGCACACTTCGCTGGTTTTGTAGAACCATATCTCGATGCTCGTTCCTCACGAATTGTTGAAGCAGTTTGCGTAGCAGCCGATGGTCTCGGTTACTCGCCGCTAGAAGTTTCGTTAGCTTGGGTTCGAGATGCGCCGGGTGTAACAAGTGCGATTGTTGGTGCCCGTACCGGTGCGCAACTACGAGGAATTTTAACTTCCGAGCAAATAAGTTTGCCAGAAGTTGTTCGCGAAGCGCTTAGCGAAGTATCAGCAATTCTTTAAGAAGCGTTCCATCATGTGGACGCCAGATTTCAATCCTTCAATTGGAACTCGCTCATCGACACCATGAAATAACGAGAAGAAATCTAAATCTGGTGGCAACTTCAACGGACCAAATCCGTAACCAATTATTCCTAACTCAGAAAGAGCTTTGTTATCTGTGCCGCCGCTCATCATGTAAGGAACCGCAATCGCATCAGGGTCTTCAGCCATCAAAGCTTGCACCATGGCTTCGACAAGGTCGCCACTGAAGTCAGCTTCAAGTGAGATGTCATGCGTAAGTGTTTCGATCTCGATATCTGGCCCGACTATCTCGCGAATAGTTTGATTGAACTCATCTTCGTATCCCGGTAAGAAACGACCATCTACAACAGCAGATGCTGTCTGCGGAATGACATTGGCTTTGTATCCAGATGACAACATCGTTGGATTTGCTGTGTTCTGAAGCGTCGCTCCGAACATCTTGGCAGCCGGGCCAAATTCTTCAAGCAGCGGGCGAAAATCTGCTTCGTCATACTTTTTACCGGTCAACTTTGCGACGTTGGCAAATAGTGATTTTACTGTTGCGGTGTAACGCTGCGGCCAAACGTGATTACCCAATTTAGAAACTGCTTCACCGAGCGCGGTAAGTGAATTGTCTTTGTTGATCATCGATCCGTGGCCTGCGGTTCCATTGGCGGTTAACTTAAACCAGTGAATTCCTTTTTGCGCCGTTTCGATTATGTACATGCGCTTTCCATTTTTGAGAGCGATCGAGAAACCGCCAACTTCGGAAACGGCCTCAGAGCAACCAGCGAAAACTTCTGGATGATTTGCAGTCATGTAATGCGAACCGTATTCACTGCCAGCTTCTTCATCGGCAAAGAAAGCCAGGACAATGTCGCGGGGCGGCACATATCCTTCGCGAGCCCATTTGCGAACGATCGCCAGAATCATGGCGTCAACATTCTTCATATCGACAGCGCCGCGTCCCCAAATAAAACCATCTTTAATCTCGCCGCTAAATGGATCTACTGACCAATCTTTAGCTTCGGCTGGAACCACATCGATATGTCCATGTACAACCAAACCAGGCCGGCTCGAGTCGCTTCCTTTTATTTTCGCAACAACATTAACTCGATTAGGTGCCGACTCGTAAGAAGTTGCAGTGATCCCAACTTCAGCGAGTGATTCAACAACGTAGGCAGCAACAGCTTTCTCGTCACCTCTGCCTTCGCCGTAGTTCACACTCGGAATTCGAATGAGTTCTTGGCAAATACGAATTGTCTCTTCTTCTAGCGCTAGGCGTTCTCGAGTCATAGGGACACTCTTTCAGTATTTGCGCCTAAATGTGAAGCCTTTAAAGCGCTGCTGACTTTTGCTGTCATGTGACCTGAGTTGCTATCCTTCGCTTCACTCGTCCGGGTGGCGGAATTGGCAGACGCGCTAGCTTGAGGTGTTAGTGCCCGTAAGGGCTTAGGGGTTCAAGTCCCCTTTCGGACACGCATACTGTTGGTAGTTTTAAAGACGAAAGCCCGAAAGGTAGAGCGCATGGAGATTGCTGAAGCGCTCGCACTAATCAGAGCTGTTCCGGATTTTCCAATCCCAGGGATCCTCTTTCAGGATATTGCACCACTAATCGGGAACCCAAAAGCTTACGAAGCAGTAATCAAAGAGTTCGGCCAAACTGAGACCCCTTTCAATCTAGTAGCTGGAATTGAATCTCGCGGCTTTATTTTGGCAAGTGCTATAGCGATAGATAGCGCAGTTGGTTTTGTGCCGATCAGAAAAGCTGGCAAGTTGCCTGGCGCGGTAATCAAACGCGAATACGGACTTGAATATGGCAGCGATAGTCTCGAGATGCAGATTGATTCACTCTCGCACGTAACAGATCCAAGAATTCTGCTCATTGATGATGTCCTGGCCACTGGTGGAACCTTGATTGCCGCACTTGAACTAATTGCAGATTTAGCAGGCGAGGTTTGCGAGGTTGCGGTTCTGCTTGAGATAAGTGCTCTGGGTGGTAGAGAGCGAATCAATGCGGCATTTCCCGATTTAAAGATTAGATCGCTGGTTCAGATTTGAAAACCGCCACAAATAAGATTCTAGAAATCCAGGGGCTACGCGCTCTTGCAGCCGTACTCGTACTTATCTTTCACGCCAAATTCATAACTGGTGGGTTCATCGGCGTTGATATTTTCTACGTTATCTCTGGCTTCTTAATCACTGGACTACTTCTGAAAGAAATAAACAACACTGGCCGAATTTCTCTGAAAGCTTTCTACCTGCGACGCAGCAAGCGACTTTTACCTGCCGCGTTTCTGGTACTACTCGTGACTGCAATCTTTGCTTGGTTGGTTTTGCCGCCGATTTCACGAGGCTCAATTGGTCGTGACTTAATTGCTACCACGCTCTATATCTCAAACTACCTATTTGCTTGGTGGGAGAACGATTATCAAAATCTGAATGCGACTCCCTCGCCTTTCATTCATTATTGGTCACTCGCCGTAGAAGAACAGTTCTATCTCTTTTGGCCATTGCTCATAATTGCTTTGGCAAAACTCAAAAGTGCTCGTAAATATTTGATCGGTTTCTCGTTGATAACCATAACCTCCTTCGCACTTGGAGTTTGGTTGACCGTTGTCGCGCCGATTTGGGCTTTCTACTCTCTGCCGACACGAGCCTGGGAACTAAGCATCGGAGCCTTGGTCGCCCTGCTACCTAGCTTAAGAAAACAAAGTCGAGTCTTAGCAATCTTTGGCGTGGTTGCTTTAGGCATTTCAACTTTCTGGTTTAACGAAAGCACTGCTTTCCCAGGTGTCTATGCGTTGTTGCCGGTCCTTGGAACTGCAGCGCTACTTTCTAGCATTGGCGCTTGGCCTAAACCTTTAAAGTGGCTGGCGACAAACCGAGTTTCAGTTTGGTTAGGAAAGATTTCGTATCCGCTTTATCTATGGCATTGGCCAGTCTTAGTGCTTCCAATTGCATTGCTTGCCCGCGATCTATCTCTATGGGAGAGAATCACAGCGCTATTGGTCACGGTATTTCTTGCTGACTTGACCACTCGATTTGTCGAAGAACCGTTACGAGAGCGCGATCTTTCAGTTCGCAAAGTTGTTGCAGGGACGATAACCGCAATGGCGCTCGCTGTTTTGATTGGCTTTGGTATCGCTAAAACCACCACCTCTTCTATTTTAGTTGATGGCAAACAAGTCACATTAGCGAGTATTGAAGCTCGACCTACGCCATACGAAGACGGTTGCCATCTAAATTATCACCAATCGATTTCGCCAATTTGCGAGTTTGGAAAACTGGACGCAGGAAAAACCGTTGTTCTATATGGAGACTCTCATGCGGTGCAATGGTTTCCAGCACTCGAAAAACTGGCTAGTGAAAAAGGATTCAAATTAATTTCGTTAACTAAATCGGCTTGTCCTTCAATAGATGTCGTGCGAAAGAGTGTCGGCGCATTCAAAATGAGTAATTGCGCAGACTGGCGACAAGGTGCTATCGAGCGAATAACAAGTGCTAAACCGGATTTAATCATTCTCTCTTCGTTTGAACATTTCGTTCCCGATGGGGATCCTCGCGACGTTCATCAATGGTGGATAGCAGGATCCGAGCGCACCTATCAACTTTTGAGACCACTCACACCTAAGCTGATCTATATTTTGGATACTCCCCTGCCGACTCGGAACATTCCTAATTGCTTAGCAAGTACAAGTGCGGACAGATGTTTTGCGGATTCCACACTTGGTTTACCGCAACAATCGAACTTCGAAATCATTGATCCGTCCAAATGGCTCTGCACTGATGTTTGCTCAGGAATTGTCCGTGGCAATGTGGCATATCGAGACGCATCACACATCAGCGTCGCAACTTCATTGGAACTTTCTGACTCTCTGTGGGAAGTACTAGTTGCCCGAGGATTTACGCTTTGATGTGGCAGGATTACCGTCATGGCTGAACTGACTTACTACTGCGGAACTATGGATAGCGGTAAATCCACTCTTGCGCTTCAGACAGCCCATAACCACCAAAGTCGTGGCCGTACTGGATTAATTTTCACGAACCAAGATCGCGCGGGTGTTGGTGTCATATCGTCAAGGCTGGGATTACAAAGCGCGGCAATTGAAGTTGGGCCGGAGCTAGATATTCATCGATTTGTAGTAGATCAGTTATCGATTGGTTCACGCGTTGATTACATAATTTGTGATGAAGCTCAGTTCTACGAACCGATCCAGATCGATCAATTAGCTCGCATTGTTGATGGACTCGGAATCGATGTGTATGCATTCGGAATCCTGGCTGACTTTCGCACAAAACTTTTCCCTGGCTCGGCTCGATTAGTAGAACTTGCTGACCGCGTAAATACCTTGCAAGTCGAAGCGCTCTGTTGGTGCGGCCAGCGCGCGACTCATAATGCTAGAACAGTTAATGGAATCATGGTCACTGAAGGCGAACAAGTAGTTGTTGGTGATACTAATATAGCCGATGAAGTTGCTTACGAAGTTCTCTGCCGTCGCCATCACATGCGCCAACTAACTGCTCGAGTCTCTAAAGCAGGACACACTTCAAGTGAGCCACTACCCTTTAATTCATGAACGTTCGCGGATTAGCTGCCTTAAGTAAAAATGCGCCTTTAACTCCTTACTCTTTTACGCGCAGAGAGCTATTGCCAAATGATGTTGCGATAGCGATCAAATATGCCGGTATCTGTCACTCAGATATCCATCAAGTAAAAGAAGAATGGGGCGGCGCTCTCTTTCCGATGGTGCCAGGCCACGAAATCGCTGGCGTGGTTAGCGCTGTTGGGAACTCGGTTACCAAGTTCAAAGTAGGCGATCTAATCGGCGTAGGCGTCTTCATCGACTCATGCCGCAATTGTTCAAGCTGCAATCAGGGCCTTGAGCAATATTGTGAAAATGGTATGACCCCGACCTATAACGGTTTAGAACGCGATGGCATAACCCCAACTATGGGTGGGTATAGCGATGGTTATGTGATCAATGAAAACTACGCAGTCAAAATTCCTACCGGCTTAGATTTAGCCGCCGTAGCACCATTGCTGTGCGCAGGTATCACTTTGTACTCACCGCTAAAACATTGGAAAGCCGGGCCAGGTAAGCAAGTTGCAGTGTTGGGGTTGGGCGGTCTCGGCCACATGGGCGTTAAATTTGCACATGCATTGGGTGCAGAGGTAACTGTGCTTTCGCACTCCCCTAGCAAGGAAGCTGATGCTCGCAGTCTTGGGGCAGATCATTTTGTCGTGACCAGTGAGCCAGCCCAAATGAAATCGTTAAAACGTAAATTCGATTTAATTCTAAATACAGTAAGTACCGAACATGACATCAATGATTATTTGGGTCTACTTGCAACTGATGGAACGCTAGTGGTGATTGGTTTACCGGGCGTTCCGTTTGCAGTTCATGCAAACTCTTTGTTATCTGGTCGACGCTCAATGGCTGGTTCCATGATTGGCGGTATTGCGCAGACTCAAGAGATGCTTGATTTCTGTGGTGCGAAAAACATTGTGAGTGAGATTGAGCTAATCAGTGCAGATTATGCAAATACGGCTTATGAACGAACCGTTAAAAGCGATGTGCGCTTTCGATTTGTAATTGATATCGCCACTCTTTAAATGAATTGATGAGCAATTAGCGCAAATATCGGCGCTACTGCCAAAGCTGGCAATAAATTGGCAACTGCGACTTCCTTTATCTTAAGTAATCGCAACGCAATACAGAGCAACATCAACCCACCGACCACGGTCATGGCAGCTATTTGATAGCCGCTCAAAATCGAACCTAAACCAAGTCCAACCAGCGTCCAAGCTCCCTGATAAATGCCGACTGGGATTGCAGAAGCAGCCACGCCCCAACCAAGTGAAGTCGCAAAAGCCATTGCGGCAAAGAAGTCGAGAATTGATTTAAGAACTAATTGATCAATGCCGGTACCCATGCCATCACTGATAGAGCCGAGAATAGCTAGTGGGCCGATTGCAAAAAGCAGTGATGAGCTAACGAAACCTTCAAGGAAGGGACTTTCCTTAGATGCGCGGAAACGCTTTCGCAAATTCTCACCGAGAACTTCGAGTTTCTCTTCTAGATGCAACGCACTTCCAATGAGAGCACCAACTAGAAGTGAACCGAGAACACAGAGAAGTGCCCAGCCCTTCGGAAGCGCTGAAACGTATTCGGTTGACCAGAGTGGCATGAGCGCACTCGCTGCCGCTAATAGGGTTACTAAGCCCAAGATATCGGTAATTAAATTCCGCAGCTTCTCGCTAACGCGCGAGCCGATAAGTACGCCAAGAGCAGCTCCGCCAATGATGGTGACGGTATTGATTAAAGTGCCCAGGCCTGGAAATTCCATTAGGGCGCAATGCTATCTCGCGAAGTTACGAAGTGGGCTATCCTCAGCAAATGTCACTAAGTAGTCGTTTCCTAAATTTTTTACGTCCACATAAGACGATTCCGAACACTCCTTGGCGCGCAGAATCTCGTTGGGACTTATCAGTATCGCGGGTATCGATATTGTTTTTTGGGCTGTTCATTTTCGGAATCGGTGATTCATTATTGATTCAATCAAGTTTAGGCAATGCACCTTGGTCTGTGCTAGCACAGGGATTAGCGAAAACATTTGATTCCGAGATCGGCCTTCTCACTTTTGTAATCAGCGCAATAGTTCTACTTCTTTGGGTTCCATTAAAAGAGAAACCAGGTTTTGGTACCGTCTCAAATATCGTAATCATCGCCGCTGCGATTCAGTTAGGAATTGATTTCATACCGCCGGCCGATAACACAATCATCGGATTGATCTATGTTTTCCTCGGCATTGCCCTGGTCGGCGCTGGCTCGAGCCTTTACATAACTTGTGGTCTTGGCCCCGGACCGCGCGATGGACTCATGACCGCCCTTCATCACAAAACTGGGGTTCGGGTAGGTCGAGTACGTTTGGCAATCGAAGGAGCAGTCTTGGCACTCGGAGCGCTTCTGGGTGGCACCTTGGGCGTTGGAACTGCCCTTTTCGCCCTATTAATCGGGCAATCGATTGCAATTTTCCTAGGAATCGTGGCTCGGCTTACCTCAAATACTTCTCAGTAAGCCTTAGGTTTACCCGTAAGTTCCCTGCGTTAGTCGAACGTTCTTCGGCTCGGAGTCGCAAACACCTCCGTTAACAAAATTAGAAAGGTAATAACCATGCTGGATTCGTATTTTAAAATCTCAGAACGGGGCTCCTCGGTAGCACAGGAAATTCGAGGCGGACTCGTAACTTTCTTCACAATGGCCTACATCGTGGCTCTGAATCCGTTGATTCTTGCAACCACCGATGGTGCTGGTCAGTTCATTGGCGGCGGCGATAGAACAAATGCGATCATAATTGTCGCAGCCGGTACCGCTCTTGTGGCCGGAATTCTCACAATACTCATGGGAGCTATTGCTAATTTTCCATTGGCGTTAGCAACTGGCTTGGGCTTAAACACATTCGTAGCTGTATCAATAGCGAAGAATTCAACTTGGGAACAGGCCATGGGCTTGGTGTTAATCGAAGGCGTATTAATCCTCGTGCTGGTCTTGACCGGTTTCCGTATTGCTGTATTCAAGGCAATTCCAACTTCACTCAAGATTGCTATCTCTGTTGGTATTGGTCTTTTCATCGCTCTTATCGGTCTAGTTGATGCGGGCTTTGTTAGAAGAACTCCGAATGTAGTTTGGGGAAGTACAAACTCGAAGCCATCAGCGGTACCGCTAGAACTTGGTGATGGTGGGCAGTTAGTAGGTTGGCCAATCGTCATCTTTGCATTTGGTCTATTCCTCACAATCATTCTGATGATTAAGAAGATTAAAGGTGCCATTCTTGTTGGAATTGTTGCCTCAACTCTTTTGGCCATCTTTATTGAAGCGCAATTCAAAATAGGCAACAGCTTCCTAAGTCCTACCGAATCAAACCCTCGTGGTTGGGCGCTTAACAATCCATCGCTTCCGAAGGACGCAAGCGGCAACCTCAATCTCGCAGACGCTCCACGTTTTGACACTCTCGGAATTGGTTTCAACGACATCTTTGGAGCATTTACAAATCCAAAGACTGGAATGCTCGCCGCACTACTTCTAGTGTTCACACTTCTTCTGGCAGATTTCTTCGACACCATGGGAACAATGACCGCTATTGGTAATCAGGCTGGCCTGGTTGATCGCGACGGAAATATTCAAGGTGCAAACCGGATCCTGATTGTTGACTCTATCGCTGCTGCAGCAGGTGGCGCAGCCGGTGTATCTTCAAATACCAGTTACATTGAATCAGCAACAGGTGTTGGAGAAGGCGCACGTACCGGTCTTTCGTCGATCGTTACTGGCATAGCATTTTTGTTGACTACATTCCTGGCACCACTTGTGGCAATCATTCCTTACGAGGCAGCGACTCCATCGTTGATCATCGTGGGATTCTTAATGATGAGCCAAATCAAGAACATTGACTGGGATGATCTAGGAATCGGAATCCCGGCATTCCTAACCATTATCTTGATGCCGTTCTCATACAACATCTCAGTAGGTATCGGAGCTGGTTTCGTAACTCACGTTGTCATACGTTACGTACAAGGTCGCGGAAAAGAAGTACACCCACTTCTACTCCTGGTTGCTGGGCTATTCATGGTCTACTTCCTGGCTTCACCAATAAATAGCTGGCTTGCATAAGCTAAGCAAACTTAGTTAGAAAACGGGCCACGAGAAATCGTGGCCCGTTTTCTTTTCTAAGGTAAACGCCAATTGATCGGAACTTGGCCCGCTGCAACTAATAGTTCATTGCAATTAGTGAAAGGTTTGCTATCAAAGAAGCCTCGATATGCCGATAACGGGCTGGGGTGTACAGATTCGACTTTATGGCTTTGGTTGAAACTAGCACCCATCTTTTGCGCGTGGCTCCCCCAAAGAATTGCTACGCAGCCATGATCGGCCAAAACTTCTAAAGCCGCACCTGTAATGCGCTGCCAACCAATACTTAAATGCTCTGACTTATCATCGAGATTTAGCGTCAGGGAACTATTTAAGAGAGCGACACCTTCGTTTGCCCAGTTGGACAAGTCGCCGGTACTCGGATAACAAAAACCTGTATCTGCTACATATTCGTTAAATATATTCTTTAGTGATGCTGGAAGTTTTGTGACCTCGGCGCTAACACTAAAGGCAAGGCCAGTTGCATACCCAGGGGTTGGATACGGATCTTGGCCAACGATTACGGCACGGTAATGATCAATCGGAAAACCAAATACGCGAAGCACGTTGTCATATGCCGGGGCGATTCGTTGCGCAGCAATAACTGCCTGAATGGCAGCTAGATCAGCTTGATAGTCCTTGAATAACGGTCGCCAACTGTCATCGATTTGCGCGAGCAAAGAACCGAGCGCTTTCTTTAGTTACAGTAAGCGGATAGTTGAATACCTCGGAAACATTCTGGGTAGTTAACACCTCATCAATTTCACCCGCGTAGGCGATTTGCCCATTCTTAATCAGTAGAGCGTGAGTGGTTCCGACTGGAATTTCCTCAAGATGATGAGTAACAATGATTGAAGCTGGTGAGGAAGGATCACTGGCAAAGGTGGCAAAGCGAGTCAACAAATCTTCGCGTCCGGGAAGATCTAGTCCCGAAGTTGGTTCATCTAACAAAATCAATTCAGGGTCAACCATCAGCGCCCGAGCGATGGTCACGCGTTTGCGTTCACCTTCGCTTAAAGTTCCGTAAGTTCTATCACCAAGGTTACGAACTCCAAAAGTTGTTAGTAACGCAATGGCTCGCGATTCATCCCAGAGATCATAACTTTCATTCCATCGACCGCTGATTGCATACGCGGCAGTAAGAACAACATCGCGAACCAGCTCTTCATCTGGAATACCCGTTGTGCTGTTTGCTGAGACTAACCCGATTCGCGTACGCAGCTCAAAGAGATCTACCTTGCCCATGGCTTTATCAAGAATCTGAGCAGAACCAGTAGTAGGAAAAATTCGCGTCGCGATAAGTTGTAAGAGCGTTGATTTACCCGCGCCGTTAGGTCCCAAAATCACCCATCGTTGCCCGTTGTGCAAGGTCAGCGATAGTGGCCCCAAGATAGTTGAGGCCCCCCGACGAACTGTTACTTCATCGAGAGTTAAAACGATTTCGCTTGCCATAGAGCGAAAAGATAGCGTGAATTCACGGTAATCTGCGCATATGAGCAGCGATGCGCAACACACTGGCCTAATTCTCCTGACTGGAACTGATGCCCCTGGTATCACTCAAGCGCTTTTTGCGACCCTCGAACCATTTGCCATCACAGTTTTAGACATTGAACAGGTTGTCATTAGCGATCGCTTGATTCTGACCGTCTTGATTGGGTTAAGTCCGGCACATAGCAGCGCGATCGAAGCTGACTTAGATGAGTGCGCATCCAGATTAGGCGTAGATATTGCGACCCTGTTTACCGATTCAGCGACCAGTTCGATTCAAGCGAAGCAGGGCCTGTTGCATGTTGTAGCGCTGTCACAGAAGTTGCAACCGAGTGCAATCGCTCAGATAGCTAATGCAATTACAGCTGAAGGCGGCAATATTGAACGAATTTTTCGAACTGCTTCTTACCCAGTTACCGCGGTCGAGTTTCAGGTTTCTGCAGCCAGCGTCGATTCACTACGAACCTCACTGGCCTTAGTCGCCCGCGATGCAGCGATAGATATTGCGGTCTCCCCTGGCGGTCTGGCCAGATTAGCTAAGAAGCTAGTTGTGATGGATGTTGATTCCACTCTAATTCAGCAGGAAGTTATCGAATTACTTGCGGCAAAGGTCGGTGTTGAGCAAGATGTAATCAAGATTACTAACGCCGCAATGGCGGGCGAATTGGACTTTGAAAGTTCGTTGCGATCACGAGTTGCATTATTGGCCGGCGCTTCAGCAGAAATTCTCGACGAAGTTCGACAGGAAATTAAATTAACGCCTGGCGCGCGAACTTTAGTTAAAACTTTGCAGAAATTGGGTCATGAAGTCGCAGTTGTATCTGGTGGCTTTGCTTCAGTAATCGAGCCTCTACTAGCTGACCTTGGCATCACAAACTACCGAGCGAATACGCTAGAAATAGTTGATGGCAAATTAACCGGTCAAGTTATCTCACCGATAATCGATCGAGCCGCCAAAGCTCAAGCTCTTCGTGATTTCGCTGAGAAAGTCGGAGTAACCATTGAGCAAACTATTGCCATCGGTGATGGCGCTAATGATTTAGACATGATTGCCGCCGCCGGTCTCGGAATTGCGTTCAACGCAAAACCTGCTGTGCGTGCTGTTGCCGATAGTTCCTTAACTGCGCCTTACTTAGATTCAGTTTTATATCTGCTCGGCATTACGCGCGAAGATGTCGAAGCGGCAAATATCTAACTTATAAACGGCAAGCGTGGATATCAGTTACCAAAATACCGCGCGCGCCAATAGTCCATAGATCATCCATCACGGCATTGGTATCTTGACGTGGCACCATCGCGCGAACAGCAACCCAATCAGCCTTTTGTAGCGGCGAAATAGTTGGTGATTCAAGGCCAGGTGTTAGTTCGCAGGCACGATCAAGAGCGCTCTTTGGAATATCGTAATCAAGCAATACATATTGTCTGGCTGTAACCACACCTTGCAGGCGACGCATCAAAATTTCTAGACCATCGGCCTGGCTGGCGTTCTTAATCAAGACCGCTTCACTGTTTAGAATCGGTTCACCAAATATTTTGAGTCCTGCTTGGCGCAGGGTATTGCCGGTACTTACAACGTCAGCAATTACATCAGCGACCCCAAGTCGTACGCTGCTTTCAACTGCGCCATCTAAACGCACAACTTCAGCTGCGATCTTTAACTCCTTAAGGTGATTTGCAACTAAGCCAGGGTATGCAGTGGCGATTCGTTTTCCGGCCAAGTCGCTGATCTGCCAGTCGCTATCAGCGCTACCGGCGAATCTAAATGTTGAACCGCCAAAACCCAAACTTAAAATCTCTTTAGCTGGCGCTCCGGAATCGATCAACAAATCGCGCCCGGTTATGCCCGCTTCAAGTTCCCCGGATCCAACGTAGATCGCGATATCGCGTGGACGTAAATAATAAAACTCGACACCATTTTCAGGATCCAGCAGCACTAGATCGCGAGCATCGACACGTTGCCGGTAGCCAGCTTCTCTTAAAATTGCAATCGCTGAATCAGCAAGTGAACCTTTATTTGGGACAGCTATTCGAATCATCAGTTTCTCCTACAAATAACGATATACATCGGCGAGTGAGATCTTGCGCGCAATCATCAGGACTTGCAGGTGATAAAGAAGTTGACTGATCTCTTCGGCCAGTGCCTCGTCGCCCTCGTGCTCTGCGGCCAGCCAGACTTCTCCAGCTTCCTCGAGAACTTTCTTGCCGATGGAATGAACCCCAGCGTTTACAGCCGCTACGGTGGCTGAGTCTGGTGATTGTGCCGCGACTTTTTCAGCTAGTTCAGCGAAGAGCGATTCAAATGACTTCATAGCCCTAGTTTACTTCACGATGATAGATCGTGTGCCACAATTGATTTTCATTCCTAATGCGAAGAGAGCTTGGCTTTCTCGCGTAGATCCGTGACCATTTGTGCTGGGTCGGCGCTATTAAATACCGCGCTACCGGCAACAAAAGTGTCAGCACCTGCTGTTGCTGCAGACTCGATCGTATCTAACGAGATGCCGCCATCTACTTGTAGCCAAATAGCTTTAGAACCGATCTCTTTACGCGCTTGCTCGATTTTACTTAACTGATCAGTCATGAACTTTTGCCCGCCGAAGCCTGGCTCAACGGTCATGATTAACAACATATCTAAATCATCGAGATATTCCAGATATGGATCAAGGGGTGTCTTGGGCTTAAGCGCCAACGAAGCACGAGCACCATTAGATCGAATTGCCTTTAAGGTGCTCCGAATATCTGAGGTGGCCTCAGCATGAATAGTCACGCTTACGCACCCGGTCTCGGCATATTTTGGCGCGATTAGATCGACATCAGCAACCATCAGATGCGCATCGACTGGTAATTTACTTATTGAAATAATTTCTGACGCTTGGTTAAAGTCGAAAGTAAAATTCGGAACAAATACATTGTCCATAACATCAAGATGAACCAGATCTGAGGTGGCTGAAACTCGTTCGATCTCTGAACCCAATTTCGTAAAATCCGCATTAAGGATGCTTGGTGTGATTCGGATCTGATGAGCCATAGTAAAAGCCTAACTGGACTTCTGGAAGATAGTCATGAACATCGCATCGGTGTTATGCAGTTGCGGCCAGAGCAAGAGTGAACCATCATCAGTTGCGCTAACTAACCCGGTTGGGAAGTATGGACGCAAATCAACCTTGGTTAGCTCCGGATGTCGTTTCATGATCGCCGATACTTGAAACTTGGTCTCAGCCAAATGGGGCGAACAAGTAACGTAAGCAAAATACCCGTTCGGGTTTAGTACTGAAATCGCGGCATCGCCTAGCTCAATTTGTAGATCAGTTAGGGTTCGCAAATCCGCCAAGGTGCGGCGCCATCGAACCTCGGGCCGCCGGCGAAGCGCGCCTAAACCAGTACATGGCACATCTGCCAAGATGGCATCAAAGGTGCGACCAGTCTTCGCGATCTCGCGACCGTCGCTGACAATAACTTGACCAAACTCAACTACTTGCGAAACCAAGTTAGCGCGCGGCTTTGAGATTTCATTTGCCGTAAAGCTGTGTTCTCCGATTGCTGCAATGCTAGAAATTAGCGCAGCTTTGCCGCCCGGGCCGGCACAAAGATCTAGCCAATCGTGCGCGTCTTTGCTGACTGCGGCGAAAATTTCAGCAACTAATTGCGAACCTTCATCTTGCACACCTGCACGTCGTTCTCTAATCGCTGGTATCGCTCCTGGCGATCCGGAGAGTCGAACTCCGTAAGGTGAAAATTGAGTTGGCACTCCCCCGAGTTCAACTAATTCTGCTTGGGTAGATCGACCAGGCCACGAAACTAAAGTCGGTTGAGCCGGGATATTGTTTGCGACCAAAGCAGCCGTGACATCGGCTTCATTTTTGAGCAAATCAAAGTAGGCAGAAACAATCCATTGCGGATGAGAATATTGAATTGAAAGCCGTTCGATTGGGTCCTTAATATCGGCTAAAGGTGCCAACCATTCTTCGAGAGACTTCTTTAACACTGCGCGAAGCAGCGCATTTAGAAAAGAACCTTGCGCCTCGCCTAATCGCTTGCGAGCTATATCAACGGAGGCAGAAACGGCAGCATGATCGGGCACGCGCATTTCGTGAATCTGCTGAAGCGCCATGCGCCCGACATCGATTACACCAGGATCAACTTGATCCCAAGGCCGATTTGAAACTTGCGCCAATATCCAATCATGTCTCCCTTGCATACGCAGAGTTCCGTAGAGCAGTTCGGTTGCAAAGGCCTTATCTCGATCATCAAATTTGCTCGCTGTTAGTGCTTGTGGCAAAAGTAAATTTGAGTAGCCATCGCTGCGATTAACTTCAGTCAGTAAATCAAAAACAAGCAGTCGAACCGCGTCTGGATTTGCGCGCTTATAGGTGCGCGGAACCGGGTTATTCAATGGTTTCGCCATCGCTAAAACGAGCACCATTTGCCCATGCCGAGGCTCTCATTGACTTTTTGCCAGCAGGTGTAACTTCGAGAAGTTCAACTGCAGAGGTGGCGGTGCCAACTAATACCGAACCATTCGCTACCGAAATCTGACCGATAGGTAGAGCAGCTTCACAGAGTTGGGCTCTAGTAACACGCAAAACCTCACCGCGAAACTTAGCTGTCGCGCCCGGATTAGGAGCAAACCCAAGAATTTTATTTACTATCTGGTGCGCCGACTCAGACCAATTTATTTGCGCTTCAGCTTTTGATAACTTCGTTGCCATAGATGCAAGAGAGTGATCTTGTGGAATCGGGTCGATGCCATTTTCAATTGCTGTGAGAGTTTGGGCGATAACACTTGGCCCTAATTTGGCTAACTCTGCAAGTAGCTCACCGGCCGTCGTATTCGGATGAATTTGATGTTCAGCTTGAACGTAAATCGGTCCAGTATCCATTCCGGCATCTAACTTGAAAACCGTAACACCTGTTTGCGTTAAACCCTCGATGATTGCGCGTTGCGCAGGAGCTGCTCCACGTAACTTCGGCAGCAGTGAGAAATGCAGATTTATAAAGCCGTATTTAGGCTGCGAGAGAATGAACTCGGGTAAGAGAAGTCCGAATCCAATCGTGATCACTAAATCGAAGGCTTTTAGTCGCTCATCAAAATCAACTGCCTTGTTTGGGCAATACAAATCGATACCGTGCTTAAGCGCCCAGCTGGAAACTGCGGTCGGCGTTACTTCCCGACCTCTACCAACTGCACTATCTGGACGTGAGACGATGAGCGAAAGTTCATGCTCTGATGCAAGCAGATATTCCAAAGTGGGAATAGCAACTTCAGGTGACGCGGCAACCGCAATCTTCACTAGTTTCCTAAACCGTTAGTGAAATGCGGCGAGACCTTTATGATCGGCGATGATTCGTCAGCTACCGCTGAACCAAACCATTCTGAATCTCGAATCTCTTTCATGGCGAGCTTGCGATCTGCTTTTGACAGACGGTCGATAAAAACAATTCCATCTAAGTGATCGGTCTCATGTTGGATCGCGCGCGCAAGCATTTCGCTACCTTCGACCTTGATCGGATCGCCATACATATTAAAACCTTTAGCAACTACCCGCATCGATCGAGGGGTCGGATAACGTAGATCTGGAAAACTCAAACAGCCTTCTTCGCCATCTTGTAGCTCATCACTTAGATCAAGGGTTGGGTTTATGAGGTGGCCAAGTTCATCATCGACATCCCAGACAAAAACTCTTAGCGAAACGCCGATTTGCGGTGCCGCTAGACCCGCTCCTGGAGCTTCGATCATGGTGTCGGTTAGGTCGGCAATTAAGTTTCGCAGTTCTTTATCAAAGTCGACGACCTCAGTAGCCCGTGTGACTAAAACGGGATCTCCGAAGAGCCGGATAGGTTGAATCGACATGGGTGTAATCCTATCAAGAGCGCGAAGCTAGTCGAGCGTGTATGGATTGACGCGAAATGACAAGAGAGATTTCTTCGAGATCGCACGTCTTTTATTGATCTCACGTAGTAAAGAAACAAGTTCGATTTGCTCGGATGGGTCAATTAATAGCGTGATCTTTGCATCATCAGCGGTGCTCGCAGTAGGTCCGAAGATGCGCAACGATTTTGGCGCCCTGCCTTCTTCCTTGGCACTTTCAAGCGCCCGCTTTAGCCTCGAGAGTTCAGCCGAATCATCGAAAACTAAAACAGAGCCAGTTATAGGTGGTAGTTGTAGTTGTATGCGTTGTTCAATCTCGCGCTTGGAAATGGTTGCTGGGTTCCACGTTGCAAGAGCGCTAACAATTGCAGCACCGTCATCATGAACTGCGGCGACAACTCCAGTCTGGCTAACCAATGCACTTGCCGCGAAGAAAAATGAATATGCGCGCTCGACCCCATTTGAATCACTGGAACTTAAGAATCGATCAACTTGCAACAATACGACTGCGGAATATCCATGCCGTGCCACGGGTTCAACTCCTGGCGTCGAGATTACTAACGCGGGCTCACTTCCAACAAAATCTCGTGGATCATTTGCCGTTGACTGAACGACTAACTGATTCGGGAATGATCTGCCAATTTCTTCAGCAAATCGCTCGATCCCGCGACTGGCTAGAAAAACTCTGGCCTCTCCGCACCAACCACATTTCCAATTCTGATACTTCTTGCTACAGAGCACACAGATTGGTTCGCTCTTGGCGCTACTCTTGCTAAGTTTTCCGCCGCATTCACACATTGCGACATTACGACATTTAGCGCAACTAATTGCAGTCGCGTAACCTTTCGCCGGAACTAGAAATAGAACAGGTCCCGAAGATAAACCTTTACGCACTTGTTGATAGATCTTGCTCGGAATTAACTCACCATTCGAACTTGGTTGCGCAATAACTGAAATCTTCTCGCGACTTGCCAGATATAAAATTTCTTTCTCATCTATATCTATTGCAACATCCAGGCTCGGAACGTAGCCGGTTAGATGAAGGCTTAGATTCGATAGCTTAGAACGCAACCAGGCAACTTCGCGGGTATTCCAATGAGGCGCTCTTCGCTCAAAATAGTGCTCGCTATTTTCTTGGTGCAGGTAAATTTCTGCCAAATTGGGTACTGGCGCGAAAATCGCAGCTCGCATACCGATTACTAAATTCGTCAAACCTAATGAAGCCTCAAGGAAATTGCGATATCGATCAGCACGTGGCAAGTTCGAATCTAGCGACTTGAACTCAATGCCGGCGCCATCAAAGGCAGTAGCCAATCTATTTAACTCGCGAACTGTGGGAACTATGACCAGCTTCGCACCAGAGCTTTTGCTGTTAGTGACGAGTGAAACCAAGGCGGCGATGGGATCGATTCTTGGTGGCAACAAGTGGAAAGTTGCCTCGGAATTGTTGCTGGTAATAGTTTTGCTCGGTTCTACGGCTAGTGCCTTTTCGGCTGCGGCCACTCGTGGCGGAATCGCACTGCGGATCACGTCATATGGTGAGCCACCCCAGTAACTTGCCGTCAACGAAATTAGCTCTAGGGTCTCCTCATTAGCAACTGGAAACTCCCCCAACAATTTATAGATTGACTTTAATTCTCGCGACTCTGGCGCAGTTGCGGTTCGCGCAATAACGATTCCTTCAACGTGTTTATCCTTAAACGGAACTTGAACCCGAGAACCAACCTTGACTTGTGAACTTAACTTCTCTGGAATCAAATAGGAAAAGGGTTCACTCAAACTCGAAATTCCGGAGTCCACCCAAATTGCTGCAATAGGTAGATCGCTCGCTGCTGGCCCAGAGGGTAACGGGGCACGTTGAATCTTGAGTTTTAACGGGCGCAGCATGAACTTAAGTCTATGAGATGAAGCTAGTTAGCGAGCCTTTACTTGATTGCGGCTTGCAAAGCTGCCGCTCGATCCGTCTTCTCCCACGAAAATTCAGGTAACTCACGACCGAAGTGGCCGTAAGCGCTGGTGAGTGAATAGATTGGACGCAATAGATCAAGATCACGAATGATTGCCGCTGGTCGTAAATCAAAGACCGAGAGAACTGCATCTTGAATTCGAGAAACCGGAACTTTCTCGGTGCCAAAAGTTTCAATGAAAAGACCTACTGGCTGAGCTTTTCCGATGGCATAAGCCACTTGAACCTCACAACGAGAAGCTAAACCGGTTGCCACAATGTTCTTTGCTACCCAACGCATTGCATAGGCTGCAGAGCGGTCAACTTTAGATGGATCTTTTCCACTAAATGCGCCACCACCATGACGTGCCATTCCGCCATATGTATCAACGATGATCTTGCGACCGGTAAGGCCAGCATCTCCCATCGGTCCACCGATTACGAATCGACCAGTTGGATTAATCAAGGTACGCAGATCAGCCTTAGGTAGATCAACATCAGCTAGAACTGGGTTGATTACTAGATCAATGATTTCGGGAGTCAATTTCCTGGCCACATCAACGTCGGCACTGTGCTGTGATGAGATAACAATTGTGTTGAGTGCAACCGCTTTGTCGCCGTCGTATTCAATAGTTACTTGAGTTTTTCCATCGGGACGTAAATAAGCAAGTTCACCTGATTTACGGACTGCAGATAAGCGCTGCGCCAACTTATGAGCTAGCGAAATAGGCAACGGCATTAATTCCTTAGTGTCTTCGCAGGCATAGCCGAACATCAAACCTTGGTCGCCGGCGCCTTGTAGGTCAAGTGGATCAACTGAGGAATCTAAGCGCTTCTCGTAAGCATCATCGACACCTTGGGCAATGTCTTGTGACTGTTGACCGATCGAAAGTGAGACGCCACAAGAGTTTCCATCGAAGCCTTTATCGGAAGAGTCATAACCGATATTCAAGACGGTATCACGCACGATTGTCATGACATCTGCGTAACCGTTAGTTGTCACCTCGCCGGCAACGTGAACTTGCCCGGTTGTGATTAAAGTTTCAACTGCAACGCGTGACTTAGAATCTTGACTAAGTAGTGAGTCAAGGATCGCGTCAGATATTTGATCTGCGATCTTATCTGGATGGCCTTCGGTTACAGATTCAGAAGTAAATAAGCGCTTTGACATTGGGCTAATTTAACTTATCTTTGATCAGATCGAGTAATTGGCTAGCCAGTGTCGCTTTATTACTCTTACTAACTGGTATCTCTTTGCCGTCCTTAGTAATGAAAACACCCTGGGTCGAATCACTGCCAAATATTTCACCAGTTGATACATCATTTAAGTAAATTAGATCTAGGCCTTTTGCGAGTAGTTTGCGAGTGGCTTCTGCAACATTTAATGAAGTCTCGGCAGCGAAACCGACAATAACTTGCTGCTGTTTTTGCTGCGAAATTTGCGCGACTAAGTCTGGGTTCTCAACTAATGAGATCTCACGATATGAATCTTTCTTGAGCTTTTCAGTGCCAATCTGTGCAGGTCTGGCATCGGCAACCGCTGCGGCCATTACTAGCAAATCAGAATTGCTGAAATAACGTTCGAGTTCGATTTCCAAATCTTTAGTGCTTTCAACTCTAACTACGATCGCACCAACTGGATCCGGCAAGTTCACATTGGCACTTAAAATTGTTACCTCTGCTCCGCGATCAAGCGCTGCTTGTGCGATTGCATAACCTTGCTTGCCAGAAGAGCGATTACCGATATATCTGACCGGATCAATTGCCTCACGGGTTCCACCAGCGGTTACTAAGACTCGTCTTCCGAGTAAGTCTTGCTCATCTGCAATCACCGAAGCTAAGTAACTAAGAATTTCCGAAGTATCAGGTAATCGACCCACACCGCTATCTGCACCCGTCAGGCGTCCAGTTGCCGGACGCATTACATGGAAACCCCGCTCTTGCAAAAGCGCTATGTTGGCCACAGTTGCAGCGTTATTCCACATATTCGGATGCATCGCTGGAACTAAGACTTTGACTGCATTGCTAGCCAGAACCAGATTGGTAAGTAAATCATCAGCTCGACCCATTGCAATACGAGCGATCAAGTCTGCCGTGGCAGGTGAAATCAAAATCAAATCATTTTCAGCAGCGAGTTTTACATGCCTAACTTCATCAACTGATTCCCAAACTTGGGTAGTTACTTTCTTGCCAGACAACGCTTCCCAGGTTGCAGTACCTACAAAGTTAAGGGCAGAGGGAGTTGGAACAACAGTTACGTCGTAGTTGCGCTCTTGCATTCGACGTAGGAGGTCACAGGATTTATAAGCAGCAATGCCGCCACCAACGCCAAGAATTACTTTGCTAATGCGTTTTGGCATTTAGAACACCTCGCCTACTGGCAAAAAATTAAGCGGTTGGCTCGAGATTCTCGATAGTTAGCAGACCTTCGTTGATCTCGCGAAGTGCGATTGAAAGTGGCTTCTCGTGCACGTGAGTCTCAACAAGTGGCCCAACGTACTCAAGTAGGCCCTCGCCTAGTTGTGAGTAATAAGCGTTGATCTGACGTGCGCGCTTTGCAGCGTAGAGAACCAAGCTGTACTTAGAGCCGGCCTTATCGAGAAGTTCGTCGATAGGTGGATTTGTAATGCCGTCCATGTGTCCTCCAGTTGCAAGCGATAAATCTAAAATTGATAAAAGTGCTGGTCGATCAAGAGGCCAAGGATACCAGTTCGCTAAGAACCCGGGTTACCGAGTGATTTACGATGCGATGGTCGAAATTAGGGGCATGAGCCAGTTCTTCCTGTGCCAAAGCGAGCCGTTGTGCTCGTCGTTCCGCTGAATCGGTGCCTCGAGCCTCAAGTCGAGTCACTAATTCTTCCCATGAAGGTGGCTCAAGAAATACGAGAATTGCTTCGTTGCTCACTTTTCGGACCTGTTCGGCTCCGGCAATGTCTATCTCTAAGAGGACATTTTTACCTTGTGCTAACGCGGTTTCAACTTGAGCTTTAGGAGTTGCATACTTCGCACCGGCGAATTCCGCTGACTCTAGAAAATCCCCCGCGCTTTTTCGGCTTTCAAATTCTTGATCGGTTACGAAGAAGTAATCCACGCCATCGTGTTCATTGTGTCGAGGTGCTCTAGTGGTTGCGCTAATCGAAACGTAGAAGTTGGCTTGTTTCCGTAACTCCTTCGCAACGGTGCTTTTTCCAACTCCCCCAGGTCCCGAAAGGACAATCAACTTGCCGCGTTCAATTAGCGTCGGGCCCGCGAATTCAACTAACAGGGCGGGTAATTGTTTAGCGCCTAACCCTTGAATGCGACGTGTTGGTGAAATGTTAAGACGCTCCATAACTGAACGTGCTCTAACTTTTCCAACACCTGAAATTGATTCCAATAGTTCAAATACTCGCATTTTTGCAACTGCCTCATCGGTTTTGCTCAGTTCGAAAACTTGGTTCAACGAAAACTCGCCACTCTTTACTTGAGCCTTGACTTCAGCCCGTCGCTTTCGCGATGCTGCGGCTTTCGCGAGAGCTCGCGCGCGTTCTTCCGGCGAGAGTTGCGGTGGTTGCATGGGGTAAATCTATCGGGCTAGAAGCGGTTCACAAATCTGCGCCAGATTCGCGCTGAATGCCGCCTCGCCCTGACTCCAGAAACGAGTAATCGGTCTGCCTATAACTACGTAACTGGCACCAGCCTGAATCGCGGCCAACGGTGTCATGGTTCGAACTTGATCATCGGCCGGAGCGGACGGATCGATTGGTCGAACACCTGGTGTGATGATCGCAGGTCCATTGCCAATTGCGCCGCGAATAGCCGAGACTTCCATCGGTGAACAGACAATTGCTTTGGCACCAGAACGAATCGCAAGCTTCGCTAAACCAACGGCGGAATCCAAAGCTTTGCTGGCAAAGCCAATCTCGCTCAAATCTTGTTCACCTAAACTTGTCAAAATTGTTACTGCGGTAACTTCGGTATTTGGTAACTCTTTTGCAGCTGCATTGATCATCGCACGGCCGCCCGAAGCATGAACCGTTAAAAATCTCGGTTTTAAACTTGAAACTGCGGCCGCAGCGTGCCCAACTGTATTTGGAATGTCATGCAGCTTAAGATCAAGGAAAAGATCTAGCTCATGATCTGCGCACACCGCGCGAACGCCATCTGCGCCAAAGTTAAGAAAAAACTCAAGACCCAGTTTAATTCCGGTGATATGTGGCGCGACTAACTTGGCCCACTCTTTTGCAATCTCTAAATCCGAGGTGTCGGTTGCCAGAATGATGGGAACTTTCATCGGACACTGCTTTCTGGTCGATGTGCAAATCCCACCGCTTCCCGAACTGAATTAAAACCTTTATCGGTCAGTATTTGTTTCAATTCACTTTGAATCTTCATGATCGCAGTTGGGTTTCCAAATGAAGCGGTACCAACTGAAACTCCGCTAGCGCCAGCTAAAATTAATTCAAATGCATCAGCACCGGAAGAAACTCCACCCATTCCTAAAATTGGTACTTTAGGTAGCGCTTCATGCACCTGATAAATCGCACGCACTGCAATTGGTCTCACGGCTGGACCAGATAGGCCGCCCGTACGACCGCCTAAATGAGGTCGCATGGTGTTTGGATTAATAACCATTCCAAGAACAGTGTTGATCAACGCTAATCCATCAGCGCCAGCGTCAATAACACCGCGGGCGATCGAGACAATGTCAGTTACATCGGGCGAGAGTTTGGCGATGATTGGCAGATCGCCACCAATAGTGCGGCGCACGCCCTCGATTACGGTCTGTGCAGATTCCAAATGGCAAGCAAAAACCATTCCTCGATTTTCAACATTAGGGCACGAGATATTCACTTCAAGTGCCGAAATTCCAGCCACACCACGTAATCGGCGCGCGAGGGAGGCAAATTCCTCAGCGGTCTCGCCCGCGATCGAAACAATAATACGAGCTTTTTGTTCAACCAACCAAGCTAAGTCATTGGCCAAAAATGCATCAATGCCAGGGCCTTGCAACCCAATTGAATTCAACATGCCACTTGGCGTCTCGGCCATCCTTGGCGTTGCTCTACCGGCGCGTGGTTTAGTCATGATCGATTTTGTGACGATTGCGCCCATGTCGCGTAAATCAAAGAACTGCGCTAACTCTTTTCCAGAGCTGGCACATCCACTAGCTGTGAAAATTGGAGCGGGAAACCAGGCGTTTCCAAGGGTGGTAGAAAAATCTAATTGACTCATTAGAGCACCAAAGTCTTACCAACGAGATCCCATTCGATGGCAGCGCCATCCATGACCGGACCATCAATACAAGAACGTAGATTGCTAATTCTGCCCGCTTCATCTTTAACTGGAAGTACGCAAGTCATGCAGATTCCAATGCCACAAGCCATTGCTTCTTCGACAGCACATTGATGAACTACATCTCCCCCATTTAAAATTTCCGAGATCGCTTTTAACATCGCCATCGGACCACAGGAATAAATCACATCGATCTGCAACTCTGAAACAAGCTGGGCAATCGGAGCGGTAATACGACCGGTTTCTCCCATTGATCCATCTTCGGTAAAAATGCGTAAGGAATTAACGCTTCGTTTGCCTTCGAGAGGCGCGTAAATTTTTGCTCCGGTGCTAGCACCTAACAACATGTCAACGCGACAACCGCGTTCTTTCAGAACTTCTGCTAAGCCAAAAAGTGGCGCAGACCCGTAGCCTCCGCCGACTAATAACGCATTGACGCTGGTAGTTGGAATTCCGAAAGCGGTACCGAGTGGCAACGTAATGTCAATCTGTTCGCCCTCAGTTAACCCGCAAAGCCACGATGAACCACTTCCGTGTGGAGCCACGATTAACTCAATCGCACCTCCAAATTGCGGCGATGTAGTGGTTCGCGAAATTGCAAAAGCTCGGCGTAAAACCATCTTTGAATTAGGTCCACCGACACTTATCGCAACAAAGTTGCCGGGCTTACATTGAGCAACTAATTCGCCCACACTGATCAAAATCTGGTGATATTGACCGACCTTCTTATTTCCCACGATAGTGGCCAACAATTGAGCGGCGTTTCGATTAATTCCGGCCATGGCTAAGCCAACCATTTCTGAATCGATTTAACACTCATCTCGCCTTGTTGCAGCGCCGCAATTCCAGAAACCGCCGCGGAGAAACCTGCGGTCGTGGTGATGCAAGGAATTGAACGCTGAATAGCTGCGGTTCGAATCATCCAACCATCAGCTCTAGTGCCACGACCAACCGGGGTGTTGATTACTAAATCAATTTCACCGGCATGAAGCAGGTCAACAATCGTGCGTTGGCCCATTGCGCCTTGACCTTCAGAATACTTTCGCACTTCAGTAACCGCGATACCAGCTTCACGTAAGAATGCAGCAGTTCCAGTGGTAGCCAGAATTGTAAAACCTAAATCAATTAGTGACTTAGCAGGTCCGACACCTTGGCTCTTATCTTTATCGGCCAGCGAAACGAAAACTTTTCCCGACTTAGGTAGTGGACCAAAAGCCGCAATCTGACTCTTGGCATAGCTCTCGCCGAAAGTGGCAGCGATGCCCATAACTTCGCCAGTAGAACGCATCTCAGGACCAAGCACTGAATCAACGCCACGACCATCGACTCGGCGGAATCTATTCCAAGGCAGAACAGCTTCCTTTACCGAGATACCTTTCGCCTGACCGTTACCAGCGGGCAATAACCCTTCAGCTCGTAATTGCGCGATTGTGGCACCCACTGAAATTCTCGCTGCAGCTTTAGCTAATGGAACTCCGGTTGCCTTACTAACAAACGGCACAGTTCTAGATGCACGTGGGTTAGCTTCTAAAACAAATAATTGTTTATCCGCGATCGCGAATTGAATATTAATAAGTCCTCGCACCCCGACGCCACGTGCAATCTTCTCAGTGGCAATCAGAATCTCTGATGCCATCTCAGTTGAGAGCGTCATTGCTGGAAGCACGCACGCACTATCACCTGAATGGATTCCGGCCTCTTCGATGTGCTCCATAACGCCACCTAGGAAGAGTTCGTCACCATCGAATAACGCATCTACATCAATCTCAATGGCGCTATCTAAGAAGCGATCAACCAATACCGGACGATCCGGGGTGATATCTGTCGCGCGCGCGATAAATCCAGAGAGTGATTCGTCGTCATAAACGATTTCCATACCCCGACCACCGAGTACAAAACTTGGTCGCACCAACACCGGGTAACCAATTTCGTGAGCAATCTTCAAGGCTTCCATTTGCGAAGCAGCCATTCCAAATTTCGGAGCGATCAATTCTTGCTGAGCTAGAACCTCACCGAATTCACCGCGATCTTCAGCGAGGTTAATTGCCTCTGGCGAGGTGCCTAGGATGTTAACGCCCGCAGCTTTTAAACCTGCGGCCAACCCAAGTGGCGTTTGCCCACCTAATTGCGTAATAACGCCAAGGACAGGACCGGCAATTTCTTCAGCTCGAACTATCTCTAGAACATCTTCAAGTGTAAGTGGTTCAAAGTAGAGGCGATCACTTGTGTCGTAGTCGGTCGAGACTGTTTCGGGATTGCAGTTGATCATGATCGTTTCAAAATCGGCATCTCTTAAAGTGAAAGAAGCGTGAACGCAAGAATAGTCAAACTCAATGCCTTGACCGATTCGGTTAGGCCCAGAACCAAGAATAATTACCGCGGGTTTAGTGCGCGACTTAACTTCAGTCTCTTCTTCGTAACTGGAATAGTGATAGGGCGTAAACGCTTCAAACTCTGCCGCACAAGTATCGACCGTTTTATAAACGGCATGTACATCTAGAGTTGAACGCGCCGCACGAACATCTGATTCCGAGATTCCGCGAAGTTCACCGATTTGCTTATCTGAAAAACCTAGTTGCTTGGCGTTGCGTAACACCTCTGCAGTTAATTCTCCTGGCATTGCAATCATCTTTGCGGCATCGTTTAATTCCACGATCTGATTTAAAAACCAAGGATCAATTTTGCAAGAATTGAATACTTCTGAAATAGAAGCACCCCACCAAAGAGCACGCTGAACCTGTTGGAGTCGATACTCGGTCGGAATCTCAATGGCCTTTAGTAGCGCTGCTAATTCACCGGAATTACCTTTTGCCGGCCAAGAAAATGGTGCTTCTTTGCGTTCTAGTGAACGTAACGCTTTCTGAAGCGCTTCGGCAAAAGAACGACCAATTGCCATCGCTTCACCCACCGACTTCATAGTGGTGGTTAGGCGAGGATCAGCGTCAGCAAATTTTTCAAAAGCGAAGCGCGGTGCTTTTACAACTACATAATCCAGGGTCGGTTCGAAAGAAGCTGGCGTGACTTTAGTGATGTCGTTTTGAATTTCATCTAATGAGTAACCGATGGCTAATTTCGTTGCAATTTTTGCAATTGGGAATCCGGTGGCCTTTGAAGCAAGTGCGCTAGAGCGCGAAACACGCGGATTCATTTCGATGACAATGATTCGACCATCTACCGGATTTACTGCAAATTGAATATTGCACCCACCAGTAGCTACGCCAACTTCGCGAATGATGTCGATGGACAGATCTCGTAAGCGTTGATATTCCACATCGGTTAGAGTCATTGCAGGTGCGACTGTTATCGAGTCACCCGTGTGAACGCCCATTGGGTCAACATTTTCGATAGTACAAACAATCACAACATTGTCCTTGTGATCACGCATAACTTCGAGCTCATACTCTTTCCAGCCGATGATCGATTCTTCAATCAATACTTCGGTGGTCGGGCTATGGGTCAACCCCGCGCCAGCAATCTGTCGAAGCGTTGGTTCATCAAAGGCAATTCCAGAGCCCAGTCCACCCATCGTGAACGAAGGACGAACTACAACTGGATAGTTCAGCACGTCAGCGGCAGCAAGTACTTCATCAATAGTGTGACATATGATGGACTTAGAAGATTCTCCCCCAACTTTTTCAACGATTGCTCTAAAGAGTTCACGATTCTCGCCCCGATTTATCGCCGGGATATCTGCCCCGATTAACTTAACGTTGTACTTAGCCAGAGTTCCGCGTTCACTTAACGCAATCGCAGCATTAAGTGCGGTTTGTCCTCCGAGGGTTGCCAATATTGCATCTGGTCGCTCGATCTCAATAATCTTCTCAATATATTCAGCAGTAATTGGTTCGATATAAGTGGAATCAGCAAATTCTGGATCAGTCATGATTGTGGCTGGATTTGAATTAACCAAAATAACCCGGATGCCCTCAGCGCGAAGAACTCGACATGCTTGGGTGCCGGAATAATCAAACTCGCAGGCTTGCCCAATAACGATTGGGCCACTACCAATTACTAAGACACTTTTAATTGAATGATCTCTAGGCATTTAGAGCTCCAACTGGGTTTGCAGTCATTAAATCCACGAAACGATCAAACAAATAATTTGCATCGTGCGGACCAGCCGCTGCTTCTGGGTGATACTGAACGCTAAAGGCTGGGCACTCGAGTAGCGCCAAACCCTCGACTACATCATCGTTTAAGTTCACATGTGTTACTTGACCAGGCCCAAAGACGGTAGTGAAAGTGCCAGAAGTCGGGGCTTTGATAGCAAAGCCATGATTATGCGCGGTAATTTCAACTTTCTGAGTGACTTTGTCTATGACCGGTTGATTGATTCCGCGATGACCGAAGGCAAGTTTGTATGTTTCAAATCCAAGTGCTCGACCTAAGATCTGATGGCCAAAGCAGATTCCAAAAATCGGAATTCGCGCAGATAGGACTTCGCGAACTAACTCGACCGTCTCGTTCATAGTCGAAGGATCGCCCGGGCCATTCGAAATGAATACGCCATCGGGATTGAGTGCTTGAATCTCGGCGAAGCTAGTGTCGGCGGGCAATACATGCACCTCTATGCCACGCTCAGCCATCGAACGCGGGGTTGCGCCTTTAATGCCGAGATCGAGAGCCGCAACCGTGAATTTCTTAACTCCTATGGCAGGAACTACATAGGCTCTTTCGGTAGATACATCTTCGGTCAAAAAGGCACCAGACATTGCCCCACTTGATCTAACTTGAGTAACCATCTCCTCAATCGTTAAATTGGTACCGGAGAAAATTCCAACTTTCATCGCGCCACGATCGCGTAGGTGTCTGGTCAACGCTCTGGTATCAACGCCACTAATGCCAACTACGTTTTGCGAAATCAAATCATCCTCGAGTGAGCGTTCGCTTCGCCAATTACTAACTACTGAGGAAGGATTTCTAACTACGAATCCACTGACCCAGATCTTGGCTGATTCTTCATCGGGTGAATTCATTCCGGTATTTCCGATGTGTGGAGCAGTCATGATCACAACTTGCTTGTGATAACTAGGGTCGGTCAGGGTTTCTTGATAGCCCGTCATTCCAGTTGAAAATACGGCTTCTCCGAAAGTGACTCCAGTGGCAGCCCAGGACGCACCGTTGAAAATTCGGCCATCTTCTAGAACTAAGAGCGCCTTACCCACCAAAGACCAACTTTCCATTAAAGAAGGTGTGCGTTACAACGCCAGGTAACTCAAAGCCATGAAATGGCGTGTTCTTGGATCTAGTAGACATTAAGTCACGATCAACCGTCCACTTCGCCGCGGCATCAACGACGGTGAGGTTCGCGACATCGCCTACTTCTAAATTTTGGCCATGATTTGCGTAACGAGCTATTCGAGCTGGAGCAATTGAAAGTCGGTCCGCTACGCCTTCGAAGTTCATCGCACCGGTTTCAACCATTGTTTTGATCACAATGGAAAGTGCAGTTTCTAGGCCAACCATTCCAAAACTAGCTACCGACCACTCGCAATCTTTACTTTCAGAGCTATGTGGCGCGTGGTCAGTTGCGACAATGTCGATGGTGCCATCAGCTAATCCGGCGCGCAGAGCCATAACATCACTCTCTAAGCGCAAGGGTGGATTGACTTTAAAGATTGGATCGTAATTTTTCGCGTAATCATCGGTGAGCAGTAAATGATGAGGGGTCACTTCGGCTGTAACTTGAATTCCTCGTGCTTTCGCCCAACGAATAATTTCGACGCCACCTGAAGTTGTTAGATGGCAAATATGAAGTCTCGACTTTGTATGTTCAGCGAGCAATACATCACGGGCAATAATTGCTTCTTCAGCAACTGCTGGCCAACCTTTAAGTCCGAGTTGCGCTGAAATTTCACCCTCATTCATTTGGGCATCTTGGGTGAGTATCGGCTCTTGCGCATGTTGCGCAATGACTCCATCAAATTTCTTTACATACTCCAGAGCACGTCGCATGATCAGCGGATCAAAGACACACTTTCCATCATCACTGAAGACTCTTACCCGTGCTGACGAATCAGCCATCGCGCCAATCTCAGAAAGCGTCTGCCCATTTAATCCTTGTGTGACCGCACCGATTGGAAAAACATCACATAAACCAGCTGCTTGACCAAGTCGATATACCTGTTCGACTACACCTGCGGTGTCGGCAACCGGTGAAGTATTCGCCATCGCACTAATCGCAGTGAAGCCACCTCGGACTGCAGAGAGCGAACCGGTCGCAACAGTCTCTGACTCTTCAAAACCTGGCTCACGCAAATGAGTATGTAGATCTACTAGACCCGGTAGCACTTGTTTGCCTG
>JBILXJ010000142.1:0-4663 GCA_044378655.1 Candidatus Planktophila sp.
TTGTCGAACGCACTCTCTGGTGATCGCACACATCACGCATATTTATTTAGCGGACCACGTGGTTGCGGAAAAACTTCATCAGCTCGAATCATGGCGCGTTCACTTAACTGTGTCGAAGGCCCAACTCCAACTCCATGTGGAAAATGTCAATCGTGTACTGATCTAGTTGCAAATGGTCCGGGTTCATTAGATGTAATTGAAATTGATGCTGCGACTCATGGTTTAGTTGATGATGCGCGAGATCTGCGCGATAAAGCTTTCTTTGCACCAGTTCAATCTCGTTACAAGATTTACATTATCGACGAAGCGCATCAACTCGGAACAGGCGCTGCGAATGCGCTTTTAAAAGTTGTTGAAGAACCGCCTCCCCACGTTATTTTTATCTTTGCAACAACCGAACCAGAAAAGTTAATTTCAACTATTCGTTCTCGTACTCACCATTACCCATTCCGTCTTGTTCCTCCTGGAATTCTCGTTGCGCACCTCGAAAAGATTTGCAACGCCGAAGGCGTAAAAGTTGCTAAAGGTGTTTTGCCATTAGTCGTTCGCGCATCAGGTGGTTCAGTACGTGACGCACTATCAATCCTTGGCCAGCTTCTAGCTGGTGCTGGCGCCGATGGTGTTTCCTACGAGATCGCTATTCAATTACTTGGTTTCACCGATGGCGCTTTGCTAGATGATGCAATCGATGCACTAGCTGCTCGCGATAGCGCTTCGCTCTTTAAAACGGTCGATCGCGTAGTTGAATCAGGCCACGACCCACGTCGCTTCACCAGTGATTTCCTCGAGCGCCTGCGCGATTTAATGATCGTCGATGCATTGCAACAAACCAACGCCAACTCAATTTTGCGCGAACTACCCGAAGATCAGATCGAACGTATGCGCACTCAAGCCAACCAAATTGGCGCGGCCAACCTTTCGCGCGCAGCCGACATTGCAGCCGAAGGCCTGACCCAAATGCGCGGTGCTACTGCCCCACGTTTAATTCTCGAACTTATCTGCGGCCGCATCTTGTTGCCCGGCGCCGACACAACTGAGCGCGGATTACTTAGCCGCATCGAACGCCTCGAGCGCGCCGAATCAATCTCAGTCCCATCAACCCCAGCAGTTACATCCACCCCTGCAGTGGCAGCTAATTTATCGGAGAAAGCTGATTCTAAAAAAGCACTTCCCGAATCAGCGGCTCCGGAAAAATTAGCGGAACCAAAGGCTTCTCCCAAATCGTCGGATCCGATTAAAACAGCCGACCCTGTAGCAAAAAATTCAGCAATCGACGTAACAGGTTTGCGCCGAATTTGGCCCGATGTAATCGAAGAAGTAAAGAAGAAGCGTCGCTTAACTTGGTCACTTCTTAGTGCAAGTGCGAACATTGTTTCGATGGATGACAAGTCGATCACGATCGGCATTGTTAACCCAGGTGCGCGTGATTCATTCTTGCGATCTGAATCCGATGTAATTCTGCGCCAAGCTTTCATAGATGTAGTTGGCGTTGATAAAAAGATCGAAGTAATCGTTGATTCTTCAATCGATACCAATACTCCAGCTGCACGCGCGGTGCGAGTTGATGAATCACCAACTGATAAGAATCAGCTCTCTGGCCCCGAACTACTGGCGCGCGAACTTGGTGCCAAGATTGTTAAGGACGATAGATGAGCACCGGAATGTATGAAGGTGCCATTCAAGATTTAATCGACGCACTCGGTCGCTTGCCGGGTATCGGCCCAAAGAGCGCGCAGCGAATTGCTTTTCACATTTTGCAATCAGAACCTGAAATCGCAATTGCTCTCGTTGAATCAATTCGCACCGTTAAAGAACGCGTTAAGTTCTGCACCGAATGCGGAAACGTTTCCGAAGAAGAACAATGTCGAATCTGCCGCGACCCTCGTCGTGATCGCACTGCAATCTGCGTGGTCGAAGAGAGCAAAGATGTAATTGCAATCGAGCGCACTCGCGAATTCCGCGGTACTTATCATGTGCTCGGTGGCGCGATTAGTCCGATCGATGGCATTGGCCCAGATCAATTACGAATTCGCGAATTAATGGCGCGCTTGGCCGATAACACCGTGACTGAAGTTATTTTGGCGACCGACCCCAACCTCGAAGGCGAAGCAACGGCGACCTATCTATCGCGCGCATTGGCCCCACTTGACCTTAAAGTTTCGCGCTTAGCTAGCGGCCTGCCAGTTGGTGGCGATCTTGAATACGCCGATGAAGTTACCTTGGGCCGCGCATTTGAGGGCCGTCGCACTCTTTAGCCTGACTATCTCATTATTTGGATGAACATCCGTATCATTATTTGAGATATCCTCTTTATCGGTGGCAAGAGTGGCTATTCATAGTTCAAACTTCGCTGCATGGGACTAATTGTTCAGAAATATGGTGGCTCTAGCGTCGCCGATGCCGAGGGCATGAAGCGCGTTGCCGCCCGCATTGTGGCTAGCAAGCGCGATGGAAATCAGGTCGTGGTCGTGGTTTCGGCCATGGGAGACACCACCGATGAACTAATCGATTTAGCTAATCAAGTAACGCCAATTCCTAATGGCCGCGAACTCGACATGTTGTTAACTGCCGGCGAACGAATTTCGATGGCGCTACTTGCAATGGCGATTTCAAGTTTGGGTCACGAAGCGCGTTCATTTACCGGCAGCCAAGCTGGAGTAATTACCGATTCTTCACACGGTCGCGCGCGCATCATCGATGTGACACCTGGTCGAATTCAAGAAGCACTTAACGAAGGTGCAATCGCAATCGTTGCCGGCTTCCAAGGAATTTCGCAAGACACCAAAGACATTACAACTCTTGGTCGCGGCGGAAGTGACACAACTGCAGTTGCACTTGCCGCAGCACTTGATGCAGATGTTTGTGAAATCTACACAGATGTTGATGGTGTGTTTAGCGCAGACCCACGTGTTGTTCCATCTGCGAAAAAGTTAAAGAGTGTTACCTACGATGAAATGTTAGAACTTGCGGCAAGTGGCGCAAAAGTTCTGCACCTGCGCTGCGTTGAATATGCGCGCCGTTATGACTTACCTATTCATGTCCGTTCAAGTTTTTCTACCAACGAAGGAACCTGGGTGGTCAAAGATCATCCGGAAGGAGACCAAATGGAACAAGCAATCATCTCAGGTATCGCACACGATAAATCAGAGGCGAAGATAACTATTGTTGGTGTGCCAGACCGCACCGGTGTTGCTGCGCGCATCTTCCAAGCGATTGCCGATAACGACATCAACATCGACATGATTGTGCAGAATGTTTCTGCCGCCGCAACTGGTCTAACCGATATTTCATTTACTTTGCCAAAGTCAGAAGGCGCAAACGCAACACAAATTCTGCAGAAGCTACAAGGTGAAGTTGGTTTTGCTTCGATTCTCTACGATGATCAAGTTGGTAAAATCTCATTAGTTGGCGCTGGAATGCGTTCACACCCAGGCGTTACCGCTACTTTCTTTGCCGCTATGGCTGAAGCTGGTATCAACATTGAAATGATCTCAACTTCAGAGATCCGAATTTCGATTATTTGCCGCGTAACTGATCTAGAAAAGGGCGTAAGAGCTGCACATACTGCTTTCCAACTAGATGCTGATTCTGGCGAAGCAGTTGTTTACGGAGGCACTGGTCGATGAGTAAGAAACCTTCTTTGGCCGTAGTTGGTGCAACTGGCGCAGTCGGCACTGTAATGCTTGGCATCTTGTCAGAGCGCACCGATGTCTGGGGTGAGATTCGTTTGATCGCATCTGCTCGCAGCGCTGGTAAAAAATTAATCTGTCGCGGTGAAGAGTTAACTGTTGTCGCGCTTTCACCTGAGGCTTTCGATGGCATCGATGTAGCCATGTTCGATGTTCCCGATGAAATTTCTGCAGAGTGGGCACCAATTGCCGCATCACGTGGGGCAGTAGTTGTCGATAACTCGGGTGCGTTCCGTATGGATGCTGACGTTCCATTGGTTGTGCCTGAAGTTAATCCGCAAGAAGTTAAGAATCGCCCGCGCGGAATTATCTCAAATCCAAATTGCACAACTCTTTCGATGATCGTCGCTCTTGGCGCGCTTCATAAGAAGTATGAACTCAAAGAACTTGTGGTTTCTTCTTACCAAGCCGCATCAGGTGCCGGTCAAGCTGGTATCGATTCGTTGCGCGCACAAATTGCAGCAGTTGCAAATACTGATGCTGGCGATGTTGCTGGCGATGTGCGCAAGTACGTAACTGACTTGGGTCCTTTCCCAGCACCACTTGCGCTAAATGTTATTCCGTGGGCTGGTTCGCTAAAGCAAGATGGTTACTCATCTGAAGAATTAAAAGTCCGCAATGAATCTCGCAAGATTCTGGGTCTGCCTAACCTAAAAGTTTCCGCCACTTGTGTGCGCGTGCCAGTCATTACAACTCACTCGCTCACTGTTCACGCTACTTTCGCCCAAGAACCAAGCCGCAAAGAGGCGCAAGACATCCTCGAAAACGCAGCAGGAGTGAAGTTGGTTGATGATCCAGAAAATCACAAGTTTCCTACCCCAGCCGATGTTGTTGGCACCGACCCAACTTGGGTTGGCCGAGTTCGCAAGAGCATCGATGATCCAATGTCACTCGATATGTTCGTTTGCGGCGACAATCTACGCAAGGGAGCTGCGCTAAATACTGCGCAGATCGCTGAATTACTTGCCGTTGAA
>JBILXJ010000078.1:0-4642 GCA_044378655.1 Candidatus Planktophila sp.
AACAGTGGTAATTCTAGTGACTATTGGAACTATTGCGTGGCTTATAGCCGGCATAGTTGCGCTTGTAATCGGAACAGATACCAAAATTATTTGGACTTGTGTATTTGGTGCAGCACTTGGTGCAACTGGTGTGCGATATTCAATTCGTCGCGCAAAGCGCAGCGGAATTTAAGCTTCGAGTTGTCCGGCAATTCCGCGTAATACGCGACCTAGACGTTCGGCTTCAGCAGCAGTTGGACGGCGGCCATGGCGTAAACCATTTCCGACCTTGTCTAACATCTTGATCGAATCTTCAATAATCGCCGCTAAATCATCGGGATTAATGCGATTGTTTTCAGCTAATGAAGGTGGCGCATCAATAATTACAACAGAGAGTGCTTGTGGGCCACGACGACTATCGGCAACGCCAAACTCAAGTTTGGTACCTGGCTTAACTGTTGTTACTCCAGCTGGAAGTGATGAAGCAGCTAGATAAACATCTTCACCTTCATCTGAAGCTATGAAACCGAAACCTTTTTCCAGGCTGAACCATTTAACGCGGCCTGATGGCATTTGGGGTCTCCTTCAACATTTATAAATTTGAGTTTTCGAACTCTGGTAATCGTTTAGCCGCGGTTGCGGACAGGGGGCTAGTTTATCGCACTTAACTTGAGGCGTGAAGTGCGATTGTTCGCTTAAAAAACCTTAAAAAGTAGCTTCAGAATGAGCGCCGCAGCCGTGTGTAGCCGAAACTACGCGGCCATCTTCAGGTGAGATTGCATTAGCGCAAGCACCGAAAGCGCTGCGCAATGAACCGGCAATTGGAATAAAGAAACCACAAGAATTACAAGGCTTGGGCGCCATCTGCGCCATTGGTGAATTAGGGCCACGTTCGCCTTCAGACCAACGCTTTGCTGCTTGGTCGCGACCTTCGATCGATAGAACGCGAGTGCGACCTAAACCTAATTCAAATGCTAAACCTGGATCTAGTTCTTCATCAGCCGGCAACGCAGCTTCGCCAGTTGTTAAGCGAGTGTCATCAAGGGAAGAAGGAACGATGTCGCCAACACCAACATCACCTGGTTGTAAACGATCACGATATGGAATCCATTTTGGTGGAACCAACGCATCGGGGCCAGGTAACACAACAACATCGCAGAGTGTGGCAGTTGAATCATCATCAACTTTAGAAACTGTTACTGCCCAACGCCAACCGCGGTAGCCACTTAAGTTCGCTTCGAATAAATAAGTGGCAATGCGATCTTCGTCATCAAAATCAACAGTGACAAAGTCGCCAACTAACTTGGCATCGCCAGCATCTTCAACTGCAGCAGCGAGTGCTAAATCGCGGGCATCCCATTTACTCATGGGTTAAGAGTAAAGCAGAACGCCGCTCTCGAGGTAATCGAGAACGGCGCTTGCCTATTTAATAGGTATTCGGGCGTGATTAGTGAGCCTTAGAAGTCCATATCTCCGCCGCCTTGCTGAGCCGGCGCTGGATTCTTCTCTGGCTTATCTGTAATCACTGCTTCAGTTGTAATGAATAGTGCGGCAATTGATGCTGCATTTTGAAGTGCAGAACGAGTTACCTTAGCTGGATCGATGATGCCAGCTTTGATCATGTCAACGTATTCACCAGTTGCGGCATTTAAACCATGTCCGGCAGTTAAGTGACGAACTTTCTCAACGATTACGCCACCTTCTAAACCGGCATTAATTGCAATCTGCTTTAGTGGAGCCTCAATTGATAGTTCAACAATCTTGGCACCAGTTGCTTCGTCGCCTTCTAATTTCAACTTAGCAAATACTGCATGTCCAGCCTGAAGTAGTGCAACGCCACCACCGGCAACGATGCCTTCTTCAACTGCAGCCTTTGCGTTACGCACTGCATCTTCAATGCGGTGCTTGCGCTCTTTAAGTTCAACTTCAGTAGCTGCGCCTGCCTTAATTACAGCAACGCCACCAGCTAACTTAGCTAGACGCTCTTGTAGTTTTTCGCGATCGTAATCTGAATCGCTCTTCTCGATCTCGGCGCGAATTTGATTTACGCGGCCCTTGATCTGGTCAGCATCTCCGCCACCTTCAACGATGGTGGTTTCTTCCTTGCTGATAACTACTTTGCGAGCTTTTCCAAGAAGTTCTAGACCAGCTTGATCAAGCTTTAGACCAACTTCTTCAGAGATAACTGTGGCACCGGTAAGAATTGCAATATCTTGCAACATCGCCTTGCGACGATCACCAAAACCTGGTGCCTTGACTGCGGCAGCACGGAAAATTCCACGGATCTTGTTAACTACAAGTGTCGCAAGTGCTTCGCCTTCGACATCTTCAGCGATGATGGCAAGTGGCTTACCTGACTGCATTACCTTTTCAAGAATTGGTAGCAAGTCTTTGATGTTAGAAATCTTTGAGTTAACTAGAAGAACGTAGGCATCTTCTAGAACAACTTCCATGCGATCTTGATCGGTTACGAAGTAAGGTGAAATGTAACCCTTATCAAAACGCATACCTTCGGTTAGTTCTAGTTCGAGACCAAAAGTATTTGATTCTTCAACTGTGATAACGCCTTCTTTACCGACTTTATCCATTGCTTCGGCGATCATTTCACCGATAGTTGAATCTGCGGCTGAAATAGATGCAGTAGCTGCGATCTGCTCTTTTGAATCAACGCTCTTTGCCATTGATAGAAGTTCGGCAACGATTGCATCGACTGCTTTTTCAATTCCGCGCTTTAGTGCCATTGGATTTGAACCTGCTGCGACGTTACGTAGACCCTCGCGCACAAGTGCTTGAGCAAGCACGGTCGCAGTTGTTGTTCCGTCGCCGGCAACATCGTCAGTCTTCTTCGCAACTTCCTTAACTAACTCGGCGCCAATCTTTTCCCATGGATCATCTAGCTCGATCTCTTTGGCGATAGAAACACCATCGTTGGTAATTGTTGGGGCGCCCCACTTCTTTTCTAAAACGACGTTACGTCCGCGAGGTCCGAGCGTTACTTTTACGGCATCGGCGAGCACGTTCATTCCGCGCTCTAGCCCGCGACGGGCTTCTTCGTTAAAGGCAATCTGCTTGGCCATGGTCTTGCTCCTTCGTGCTCATTAATCATTTGTTGAACTTTGAATAACTGGGGCGTTTTATCACTCACACCCCTCGAGTGCTAACGCCAAATCTACGCAGATTATTTCGCCCGCGCAAAACGAGGCCAAGGCCAAAACTGGGCTGATTTAAGTGCTTAAGCGGGTTTAGCGGGCTGAACGAGCCTGTGTGCGGGCCTCTCGGAGGCGGCGCAGGCGCTTAACTAGCATCGGCGAGGCAGCCAAGGCATCTTCGCGGTCGATCAAATCATTTAGTAGGCGGTAATACTTAGGCGCATCCATATCGAAGAGTTCCTTAATTGAGGACTCTTTGGCGCCGGCATAACGCCACCAATTTCGTTCGAATTCGAGGATCGCCATTTCAAGATCGGTCAGATTTACTGAGACCGAGAGTTGTTCTTGTGCGGACATGAGGGCAATCTTACTTAACACATGCGTAAAAGTGTGGGAACTTCAAGTGATTTATAACCGCTGCAAAATTAGATCAATATCGCTGAATTTCGTCCACGGGTTGACTATGGCAAATCGCAATATCGGCTGACCATTATGAGATGACGGTGGAATAAATCCAACTTGTTCAGTTAATAACTCATCACTCCACTTTTGATAATCTGAATCAGACCAACCAGTGCGAGTAAATGCCACAATCGAAAGTTCTGGATCGCAAAGTAATTTCAAATTTGGATGTTCGCTAACTTTTTGCGCCGCATATTTTGCAACTTCAAGTGATTGTTCCATCGCTTCTGAATACGCATCGGTTCCGTATGCTGCAAGTGAAAACCAGAAAGGCAAACCACGAGTTCGTCGCGTTAACTGAATTGCGTAGTCCGAAGGATTCCAATTTCCATCATGCAAAGTGTCTAGGTAAGAAGCATGTTGAGTATGAACTTCGCGCGCTAATTCAGGAGCGCGATAAATTAACGCGCATGCATCGTATGGCGCAAATAACCATTTATGCGGATCAACAATTAAGGAATCTGCATTTTCGATGCCATCGAACTTTGAGCGAACTGATGGCGCACATAAAGCAGCTAAACCATAAGCACCATCGACATGGAACCAAATCTCACGAGCTTTTGCGGCTGCACCGATTCCGGCTAAATCATCAATGATGCCTAAATTTGTCGTGCCAGCTGTGGCAACTACTGCAAATACCCGACGACCGCTTTGTCGGTGCAGCGCATCTATTTCTTTAGCAACTGTGTTGCCTTGTAATTTACCGTTTTCATCAACTGCAATTTTTAAAACATCGATATCCATAACTTGTGCGGCTGATGCGATAGATGAATGCGCTTGTTCGCTACAAGCAATTACCCAGCGAGTTGTATCTGGATACTGCTTACGTGCTTCTGCGCGTGCCACAACTAGCGCTGAAAGATTTCCCACAGTGCCGCCCTGCACAAAAACTCCACCGGAACTTTGCGGCAAACCTGCTAAATCAGCGATCCAGCGAAGTGCTTGATTCTCTGCAAATACCGCACCGGCACCTTCTTGCCATGAACCGCCGTAAAGAGCACTGGCGCCAACTACTAAATCAAAAAGGTTTGCATACTCACTTGGCGCAGATG
>JBILXJ010000079.1:0-4594 GCA_044378655.1 Candidatus Planktophila sp.
CTTCTACCGAGATGGAGTTTTTTCCTCATGAGAGGCCAACAATGAAAGCGCTAGTAATAGGCGCTGGTGGCGTCGGTAGAGCAATTGCCAATATCGCATCCCGCAGAAGCTTTATCTCTTCTATGGTCATTGCCGATCGTAATTTTGCTCGAGCCGAAGAAGCAGTCGCCCGCGTTAAAGATGCCCGTTTTTCAGCCGCTGAAGTAAATGCCGCTGAACTAGAAGATATTCGTGCGTTAATTCGCAAAGCAAAGCCCGATGTGGTTATCAATGCAGTAGATCCCCGTTTCGTAATGCCAATTTTCTTGGCCTGCGAAATTGAAAATACAAATTACATTGATATGGCGATGTCTTTATCGCGCCCACATCCGCATTACCCATATACCGAAACTGGTGTGAAGTTAGGTGACGAGCAATTCGCACGCGACTGGAACTGGGGCGAGCGCGGAATTTACGCACTCGTTGGCATGGGCATCGAACCTGGCATGAGTGATGTTTTTGCTAAGTACGCATCTGACTATTTATTTAGTCGCTTAGATTCAGTAACTGTTTTCGATGGTTCAAATTTAACTGTCGAAGGTTTTGATTTTGCGCCATCATTTTCAATCTGGACAACCATTGAAGAATGTTTGAATCCGCCACTGATGTGGGAAGACGGCCGTGGTTGGTTTACTACCGAACCATTTAGTGATCTCGAAGTATTTGATTTCCCAGAAGGTATCGGGCCAGTTGAATGCGTAAACGTTGAACACGAAGAAGTGGTGCTAATCCCCCAGAAAGTTGATGCTAAGAAAGTTGCATTTAAGTACGGCCTTGGTGCGCAATTCATAACTACGTTAAAAACAATTCATATGTTGGGCATGGATCGCAAAGACACTGTCGACGTTCAAGGTGTTGCGGTTTCACCACGTGATCTATTGGCAGCTGCTTTGCCAGATCCAGCCACACTTGGTTCGCGCATGAAAGGTAAAACTTGTGCCGGAACTTTGGTTAAGGGTCTAGATAAAGAAGGTAAACCGCGCGCTGTATATATGTACAACGTGGTTGATAACGCATGGTCAATGGCTAATTACGGTGATCAAGCAGTTGTTTGGCAGACCGCAGTTAACCCAGTTATTGCTATGGAATTGATTCATAAAGGTATCTGGCAGCCAGATGGCGTAAATGGTCCAGAGTGGTTTGATGCAAAGCCATTCTTAGATTTACTTGAGGAATATGACACTAGTTGGCATATCCGCGAAGAATCTACCGATGGCATAGTCCCTGATGATGCGGCTTCACTCGCGTAATTAAGTTGACGGAGATCATGAGCAATCAAGGCAAGTGGGCGCTAGTTACTGGCGCAACCGTTGGAATCGGCGAAAGTTTTTCGCGGCTACTCGCTCAAAAAGGTTTCAACCTTGTTTTGGTTGCTCGTGATCTACCGCGGTTAAATGAACGCGCTTATGCATTAGAAGCTAATTTCAAAATTGAAACAAAAGTTATTGCTGCTGACCTTTCAACTGATTCTGGTTGCAAGACAATCGAAGATTTCATATTGGAAAATGAAGTTGAAGTGCTGATCAACAATGCTGGTTTCGGAATCAATAAGTCTTTCTTGGTAAGTGACATTGTTGCCGAGCAACAAATGTTCGATGTGCTTGTGCGTACCCCAATGCGCTTGATGCACGCGATCTTGCCCAAGATGAAAGAGCGCAACTCTGGCACTTTGATTAATGTTTCTTCCGTCGCTGCCTGGATTGCTGGTGGTACATATAGTGCTAGCAAGTCTTACTTAACAGTTTTGACAGAATCTCTTCATACTGAATTAGCTGGCACCAATATAAAGGTCTCCGCACTTGCACCCGGATTCACCCGTACTGAATTTCACCAACGTGGTCGCATGAAGATGAATGCTTTGCCAAACTTTATGTGGCTTAATGCCGATGTGCTCGTCGCAAAAGCTTGGGCAGACGCGCAAAAGGGCGCTGCGATTTCAGTTCCTGGCTGGCAATACCTAATCTTGAGTTCATTCTTACGCTTTGGCCCAAGACCATTGATTCGCAAACTTGGCATGAAAGTTCGTATCCGCCAGCGCAACAAATGATTTCTCACACCAATTTCGCAGGGATTCCTCGCGTTAAAGGCAGGTCCGCTTAACCTGCTTCGGTAAGATTGGCCCATAATCTATGGAGGTCAATATGTTGCGCAAGGTTTCTACTCTCTCTATTGCAGGGGCGCTTATCGCCGGGATGTTGGTATCAACCCCCGCTTATGCTGCAGTCAGCAATGGTTCGACCTGTACCGTAGTTAATAAGACCACCAAAGTCAGCGGATTTACCTATCGCTGCGTAACTGCAGTCAAATCAACCGTGACTCTCGATGGAACTAAGACCACTATTTATTTACCTGCCGCTAAAACAGCGAAGAATGCCAAGAAATATTTCTTAGCAATTGACTGCATTAATGAAACAGCTTCATACATCAAGTCAACCAAGGAACTCACTGCCCTTGAGACAAGTACTGCGGCTGCTCTACTTGGAATCGATGCGCAGATTGCCGAACAGAACGCCGCTAGCGCGAATGTGCAAACTCAAATCGATGCTTTGACTAAGGAAAATGCAGAGATTGCGGTCAAGATTAAAGAGCAAACAGATCTTATTCCGATTGCTCAAAAAGAAGTTGCTGACTTAACTACCAAGATCGCAGCTGTAACCAAGCAGATCGAAGACTTCACAGTAATTTTGAATGATTCGAAAGCTAAATTAGCACTTTTGCGCGAAGACAAAGTCAACGCAGCAAAAAATGCAGTCACGATCACTAAGTTATCAACTGCAATTAGCCAACTATCAAGTTCAATCACATCTTTGAAGACTTCTAATTCAACTTCAAAAATTCAGATGCAATCTGTTAACGGTTCAATTAGCAAGTACAACTCTTCAATTATGCAATTAAAGAGCACCGTGAGCAAGAATTTAGCTTCAATCGAAAATTCTAAGAAAATTGGCTCAAACATCACTAATCTGAATAAAACCAAGGATTTAACTTCTGGACAACTGCAACAAGCAAAAGATGCGCTTAAGCAGACCATGAACTCACGCAACCTACTTTGCAGCGCGGGTTTATAAGTAATTAGTTAAAAGAATAGGGCTAGCCGGGTAACTCTGGCTAGCCCTATTCTTTTCCCATTTCTAAAGTAATTAAGTGTTTAAGTGGCAATCTTGAAATTGTTTCGAATCGGTAGCTTTTTATTGGTTCTGCTTTCATTTCTCTCGAGCCTGAATAGATCTGAGCCTGATTTTCTAAGTGATTTACTGCTTTATAACGCAGTTCCACTGGCCTTATTGCTCTTAAGCATCTACGCCTTAAAAGGTGAAGATTTACGCACACGTCTCTCCTTCGAATTAGCACTCTTTTTCTGGTTTACCGGGTCGGTTATATCCTCATTAACGGCCGTTTACTTGTTTACGGGCAATTTTCAGCTGGCTTCGGAATTTCTCTACCTACTTTTCTATCCCTTCATTTTCATTGCTATCCCTCGTTTGTTGAACTCAAATATTTCTAGTTCGTTTTTGGAAAACATAGATGCAGCAATTGTGGCACTCGGCGTAAGTGCTCTTGCTTCGGCGTTACTAATGAAACCAGTTCTACCTAACTTTAGTGGCGATCAACTAGAGACATTTTTTGCCATAATCTTTCCAGTTGCTGACATCGTGCTGATTGCACTTGTTATTTCGATTAATCCATTTCATCAGATTAACTGGCGCAGCTTTATTCTCACCTTTGGCATATTTGCATTCGCAGCTGCAGACTTCGTAAATCTCTGGTTAAGCCGTAACGGTGTCTACAGTTTTGGTAGCTGGACAGATTCACTCTGGTTGCTCGCGTTATTTATCATTGTGGAGTCGTTATGGCACAAGCGCGATGAAAACAAGTCGTCGATTCAAACCCATCCAATATTAATTGCGGTTGCTGTTTTATTCAGCGCGGTACTTTTGTCATTACTCGCCCTTAAGCCTGGGTACTTACCTGGCTTCATTGTTGGCCCAGCTATTGCAACTCTATTTCTGGCTTTTATTCGAATGGTCGTTGCGCTTAGGCAGGCGCAAGAGATCGGAACTGAGCGCACTCTTGCTCGCACCGATGAATTAACTGGATTACCAAATCGGCGAAAGTTTATGGCCGAACTAATTGAGTTTTCTAATACGCAAGGCGCGCTATTACTTCTTGATCTAAATGGGTTTAAACCAGTCAATGATCAATATGGCCACGAGGTTGGTGACCAATTACTCCGAGCGGTTTCGCAGAGATTTAGACGCTCGCTGCCTAGCCATTCCACGCTCGCGAGATTAGGTGGCGATGAGTTCGGAGCCTTAATCTCGGGTGATTTTGAAAGCACTATGGAGGCAGCTTTAGCGCTTCATGCCAGTGTTAGTTATCCATTTTCCATAGCCGGTGAATCCATCACCGTTGGCGTAAGTGTTGGTTTTGTAACAAACGATGGAACTCGCGACATGATGCATCGCGCAGATCAAGCAATGTATAAAGCTAAACGCGAGGATCTAGGGGTTTGTCAGCTTTAATTTCAGCTAAGCGCGCAAGTGATTCGATGCGT
>JBILXJ010000080.1:0-4593 GCA_044378655.1 Candidatus Planktophila sp.
GAGAGCTGATCGCTCGAATTCGAGCGGTACTGCGCCGACATAGCGATTTAGGCGAAATCACCGAAGACAACGGTTCGCTGGTTGCCGGCCCAGTACGAATGGATGTTGATCGCCACCAAGTAAGTGTCAACAACATTTCAATTGCATTACCGCTCAAAGAGTTCGAACTACTCGAGTTCTTGATGCGAAATTCGGGCCGAGTATTAACTCGCATGCAGTTAATCGACCGGGTTTGGGGCAGTGATTATGTAGGCGATACCAAGACTTTAGATGTGCACATCAAGCGTTTGCGCGCAAAGATTGAAGTAGATCCGGCAAATCCAGTATTTATTCAGACTGTTCGCGGGCTTGGTTACAAGCTAGAAGCTTAAGCAGTTACGCCGGCGTAAGTATCGCGCTGATCGCGCACAATAGCTTTTACAGTAACTACGCCAGCAGTTTTAAAGAAGAAAGAAATATCAACGGTGTTGCCCGCTTTAATGCCAAGGCCAGGGATGACTGCCTTGGCATTTGCGGAATCGCCTTCGAAAATCATTGGGGTATTTTCGGAAATTACTTCAGATTCACTGGTGAGATTAGCGAGCACATTGTTTGCTGAGATTCCAAGTAATGAATCAGGTGTTGAGTTTGCATTAACAATTGTGCCAACTAAGACTGCACTGCCATCTGGTTGAGCAACTAATAAGAATCCACGAATCTTCATATTGCTAGTAGCGGTTACAACTTCAGTTTCAGCGCCATCGGTAACTTTTGTAATTGCTCTAGATGCAGCGTTTTGACCAGCGCCACAAGCAGTTAGCGTTGAGAGAGATGCAATGATTACAAAACTGATCGCAACTTTACGTAATTGCATTTTTTCTCCCAAGAAATAATTGCTTAACAATGCACACATATTCTCTCATGAGAAATAGCTGCTAAAGCCAGTTAAATACAGGCGAAATACCCAAGGTGACTACCCTCACTAGTTGCTGGTATGATTGGCCCCTAACGAAGGGCACCCCATGTCATTTAAAGTAGGCGAAACTGTTGTTTATCCTCATCACGGCGCAGCGCTAATCGAGGCAATTGAAACTCGAGTGATCAAGGGTGAAGAAAAAACCTACTTAGTTCTAAAGGTGGCCCAAGGCGATTTAACTGTACGAGTACCGGCTGAGAATGTTGACCTAGTTGGCGTGCGCGATGTTGTAGATAGCGCCGGACTTGACCGTGTTTTCAGTGTTTTACGTCAGCCATATACCGAAGAGCCAACAAACTGGTCTCGTCGCTACAAGGCTAATCTTGAAAAGTTAGCTTCTGGCGATGTAATCAAGGTTGCTGAAGTTGTGCGCGATCTTTATCGTCGCGATCTAGATCGTGGACTTTCTGCCGGTGAAAAGCGCATGCTTTCGAAAGCAAAGCAGATCCTAGTTTCTGAACTAGCACTCGCGGAGCGCACTGATGAAGAAAAAGCATTGGTAATCCTCGACGAGGTCTTAGCTTCTTAATTTAAGCCCGCATTCGATCGGAGCCTTATGCCTGGCCAAGTTGCAGCAATTATTGCTGCTGCCGGATCCGGCGTCCGATTCGGTGCTGATGTTCCTAAAGCTTTAATTCAATTAGGAAACCGAACTCTAATTGAACATGCGGTCGCTGCAATTTCACCAGCTGTAGATCAAGTAATTGTCACAGCACCAGCCTCTCATCTACGCCAATTTCAAAGCCTGCTCGGCGATGCCGTAACTGTTGTCGTTGGCGGGCAAACTCGCTCAGAATCTATTCGGGCTGGATTAGCGGCAGTTTCTAGCGATACAAAATTTGTATTAATTCATGATGCTGCGCGAGCTTTAGCTTCAACAGCTTTAGCTAAACACATACTGTCGGCGCTGCAAAGTGGTGAAGTAGCGGTAATTCCTGGTTTACCTCAAATAGATACGATCAAGAACGTTGATGCAAATGGTTATGTGACCACAACTCCTAACCGTGCAGACTTGCGAAGCATCCAGACACCGCAAGGCTTTGAACTTTCTGCGCTGAAAAAAGCACATGCTACGAGTGGTGAAGGCACAGATGATGCTGCGCTAGTCGAAAGTGCTGGATTTAAAGTATTGGTTATCGAAGGCGAAGAGCGAGCGCTAAAAATTACGACGCCTTCTGATTTAGCAACTGCTTACACATTCATCGGAGCAAACAAAGAGTTTTTAACTGGTGTGGGAGTTGATGCTCATGCTTTCGAAGCAGGACGCGAACTCTGGCTAGGTTGCATTAATTGGCCAGGTGAAGTTGGTGTTGCCGGACATTCCGATGGAGATGTTGCTGCGCATGCAATGTGCGATGCGTTGTTTGCAGCAACTGGCTTAGGAGATTTAGGTTCAAACTTTGGTGTTGATCGACCTGAATATGCAGGAGCAAGTGGTGCAAAGTTGTTAGCCGAAACGCTTTCAATCATTACAAAAGCCGGTTTTGCAATCTCAAATATTTCAGTACAAGTAATTGGCAATCGACCAAAATTGGCAGGTCGTCGCAAAGATGCGATTGCTGCTCTATCTGCTGCGCTAAATGGTGCGCCAGTATCATTATTAGCCACAACTACCGATGGTCTTGGCTTAACTGGTGAAGGTAAAGGCATTGCAGCGATTGCTTCAGCGCTCGTTTTTAAGGTTTCTAGTAACCCCCGATAGACTTCGCTAATGAGTTCGCTAAAGCTATATGACACATTGTCGCGAACCGTCTCAGAATTTATTCCACTGCAGCCGGGTAAAGCGAGTATTTACCTTTGTGGTGCCACCGTTCAAGCGCCGCCACATATTGGTCACATTCGTAGCGGGGTTAATTTTGATATTTTGCGTCGCTGGTTAGTTAAGTCAGGTTATGAAACCACTTTTATTCGCAACGTCACAGATATCGATGACAAGATTTTGCATAAGGCAGTTCATGAAGAAGCGCCTTGGTGGGCAGTTGCTCTTAAATATGAGCGCGCGTTTACCGAAGCCTATACAGCGCTAAATGTTTTACCGCCAACTTATGAACCACGCGCTACTGGTCACATCACTCAGATGATCGATTTAATCGCTTCATTAATTGAGCGAGGCTATGCATATGCACCAGGTAACGGCGATGTCTATTTAGAGGTTCGTAAATTAGATTCTTATTTAACTCTTTCAAACCAAAACATTGATGACTTGTTACCAGCCCAAGATGCTGATGAAACCTTCAAACGCGACGTGCGCGATTTTGCACTTTGGAAAGCGGCCAAAGCCGGTGATCCATTTTGGCCAACCCCATGGGGCAACGGTCGCCCAGGTTGGCATATTGAATGTTCCGCAATGGCACACACTTATCTTGGTGCTGAGTTTGATATTCATGGTGGTGGCTTAGATTTAATTTTCCCGCATCACGAAAATGAAATTGCGCAATCAGAGGCAGCTGGTTACGGATTCGCTAAACGTTGGTTACACAATGCATGGGTAACTGCCTCTGGTGAAAAAATGTCTAAGTCACTTGGAAACTCGCTGCAAGTAACTGAATTGCTTAAGAGTGTGCGCGGTATCGAGTTGCGCTGGTATCTAGGTAGCGCTCACTACAGATCCATGCTTGAGTTTTCACCAGCAGCTCTCGAAGAATCAGCAGTTGGGTTTCGCCGAATTGAGAATTTCCTCTTTCGTGCAGCCGAACTTTTGGGTAACCAGCCAGAACCAGCGCTATCTGCTGATTTCGTAGCTGCGATGAATGAAGATTTAGCAGTCCCGCAAGCGTTGGCAGGAATTTCCGAGCAACTACGCATAGGTAATAGCGCAATAACTGAAGACAACAAGGGCGGTATTGCAAGCGCGGCCAGCTTTATTCGTGGTGCCCTCGAAGTTCTAGGTTGCGATCCATTTGATCCAGTCTTTGCTAGCGGGTCGCAGAGTGAATCACTAACGGGCGCACTCGATGGCGTGATTAATTTAGTACTTGCGCAGCGCACTGCCGCAAGAGATCGGAAAGATTTTGCCGCATCTGATCAAATTCGCGATGGCTTAATCGCACTTGGAATTTCAATTGAAGACACAGCTCAAGGACCACGTTGGTCGATCTCACGTTCAGAAGGTAGTAATTAAATGGCCGGTAACTCAGAGCGCAAAGGCGCAATACGTGGATCAAAAAAAGGTCCAACTACCGGCACCGGTGGCAAGAATAAAAAACGTTTAGCCGGAAAAGGACCAACTCCGAAAGCTGAAGATCGTCCATATCACGCAGCTGCAAAGCGCAAAAAAGCTGCCGAGAAAGCAAAAGCTAATCCTCGTGCCGGCACAACACCTCGTACTGGCACAACTCCACGCAGTTCTGCTGGACGTAATTCAAGAGTTGATAAGCCAAAGGGCGAAATCGTCGCAGGTCGTAATGCGGTACTTGAGGCACTTCGTGCATCAGTGCCAGCGACTGAAGTACTTGTTGCTCGCGGAATTGATATCGATGATCGCGTTGCAGAATCTTTGCAATTAGCACTGCACTTGCAACTTCCGATCCGCGAAGTACATCGTGCTGAAGTCGAAGGAATTTCACCAAATAGCCAAGGCATTATTTTGGCGATCAAGCCTTATCAATACTCAAGTTTCGAGGAAATAACTCAACGCG
>JBILXJ010000081.1:0-4573 GCA_044378655.1 Candidatus Planktophila sp.
TTAATGCGGCGAGTGCGATTGCGATATTCATGAAGGGAACATATCACAAATGAAAATGATTTTCATTTCCATATCTAACCCACTAGGCTCAAGCCATGATCGCAATCGCCAGATTTGAGGTTCCGCTTGGCCAGGCTGCCCAGTTTGAGGCGCAATTGAGCGTGGCCCTCGAAGCTTTGGCTGCAGCCCCTGGCTACATCGATGGCGAAATTGGTCAGAATTTAGATGAGCTCGGACTTTGGACAATCGTTACCCGTTGGCAAAATGTGGGTTCATATCGCAGGGCACTTAGTTCAAACCGGGCCAAGCTAGAAGCGATTCCCGTTTTAGCTTTAGCTATTGATGAACCAGGTGCGTACGAACTGCCAGTTACCGAGTAAAATTTGGCTTACGTAATTCAACGAACGTTGCGTTGCGCCGACAGCCAGCCGGATGGATAAAACCATATTCACCGGCTCTTATTTACCGGATGAGGTTTTCCCCAATGGCCGTAGACCGTTTAGAAAATATCGTAGGACTAGCAAAGCGTCGCGGATTCGTATTTCCTTCCTCTGAAATTTATGGCGGCTTGCGCGCATCTTGGGATTACGGCCCACTCGGAGTTGAATTAAAAAATAATATTAAGCGCCAATGGTGGAAGTCCATGGTGATGGGTCGCGAAGATATCGTCGGTATCGATTCTTGCGTGATCTTGGCTCGTGAAGTTTGGGAAGCATCAGGACACGTTGCAACATTTAGCGATCCGCTAACCGAATGTACTTCGTGTCATAAGCGTTATCGCGCTGATCATCTTGAAGAAGCTTACGAAGCAAAGCATAAAAAAGCGCCCGAGTCACTCGCAGATGTAAATTGCCCAGCATGTGGCAATAAAGGTCAGTTCACCACGCCAAAACAATTCAGCGGTTTGTTGAAAACATATCTTGGACCAGTTGAAGATGAATCTGGTTTGGCTTATCTACGCCCGGAAACTGCGCAGGGTATTTTCATTAACTTTGATCAAGTAATGACTACCTCACGTAAGAAGCCACCATTTGGTATTGGCCAAATTGGTAAATCTTTCCGTAATGAAATTACGCCAGGAAACTTTATTTTCCGTACTCGTGAATTCGAGCAGATGGAAATGGAATTCTTTGTTGTACCTGGCACCGATGAGGAATGGCATCAATACTGGATTGATTACCGCCTAGCTTGGTATAAAGATTTAGGCATTAACCCAGATCGTTTGCGTATTTATGATCACCCGAAAGAGAAGCTCTCGCATTATTCAAAGCGCACCGCAGATATTGAATACAAGTTTGAATTTGCGGGCACTGAATGGGGCGAGCTCGAAGGCATTGCAAACCGCACTGATTTCGACTTAAAAGCACACTCTGCCGCCTCAGGTAAAGATCTTTCTTACTTTGATCAAGAGAAGAATGAACGCTGGACACCTTATGTAATCGAGCCAGCAGCAGGTGTTGATCGCTGTGCACTTACTTTCTTGATGGATGCTTTTACCGAAGATGAAGCACCAAATGCTAAGGGCGAGATGGAAAAGCGCACTGTGCTTAAGTTTGATCATCGAATTGCACCAGTCAAGGTTGCGGTATTGCCGCTTTCACGTAATGCTGATTTATCACCTAAAGCTCGTGATCTCGCAACAGCGCTTCGCAAGAATTGGAATGTTGATTTCGATGATGCTGGTGCAATCGGTCGTCGCTACCGTCGTCAAGATGAAATCGGAACTCCATATTGCATCACCATTGACTTCGAAACTCTCGATGACAACGCTGTGACAATTCGTGATCGCGACACAATGGCGCAAGAGCGAATCAGCATCGATCAGGTGGAGTCATGGTTAGCACCACGCCTGCTGGGTTGCTAAAACCCCTGCGCTTGCCATTAGCAACTGGCGATCACTTTATTGATCCACCGGTTGTACTGGCACCAATGGCCGGCATTACCAACTCGGCTTTTCGCATGTTATGTCGCGAACAAGGCGCTGGCTTATTTGTTTCCGAGATGGTTACTGCTCGCGCGCTATTGGAACGACGCCCTGACACTTTGCGCATGATCGCACCAGGTGCGGGTGAGTGGCCAAGGTCGGTGCAACTTTATTCAACTGATCCACACACTATGCGCGCGGCAGTAACAATGATGGGTAAAGAGAATTTAGCTGATCACATTGATATGAATTTTGGTTGCCCAGTTCCGAAAGTAACTCGCAAAGGTGGCGGAGCAGCGCTGCCATATAAGCGCAATCTATTTACTTCGATTGTTGGTGCCGCCGTTGAAGCAGCCAAACCATTTGGTATTCCAGTAACTGTAAAAATGCGTATTGGCATCGATAGCGATCACGAAACTTATTTAGAAGCAGCCACTTCAGCCGCTAATTTAGGTGTCGCTTGGGTTGCATTGCATGCGCGTACAGCTCAACAAATGTACGAGGGTAAGGCTGATTGGTCAGCTATTACGCAGCTAGTTGAGCACTTAAAGCCAACCGGCGTACCTGTTTTAGGCAATGGCGATATTTGGTCTGGCGCTGATGGCCTAGCGATGGTCGCTGAAACTGGCTGTGCTGGTGTAGTTGTAGGTCGCGGCTGCTTAGGTCGACCATGGTTATTTGCTGATTTAGTTGCCGCATTTTCCGGAACTGAGAGCAAAGCACTGCCCACACTTTTTGAAGTTCGCGAAGTTATGTATCGCCACGGCGAGTTAATAGTTGATTACTTTGAAAATGAAGATCGCGGCTGTCGTGATCTGCGTAAACATATGGCTTGGTACTTAAAGGGCTTTCGGGTTAATAGCGAGATGCGTCGCCAATTTGGCATGGTTGGTTCGCTGGCTGAGTTACGTGGATTGCTAGATCAACTAACTGATCAACCTTATCCAGTTGAAGTAAGTGAGAAACCTCGTGGTCGTACCAGTCATGGCCGTCCAGTCACTTTGCCAGATGGCTGGTTACTTGATCCGAATGAAATTGTTGAGATCGAACTCGAAGATATGTTCTCTGGTGGCTAATGTTTATCTTTAAATTATTGCGCAGAGCTATTGCCTTCTTACTTCTCTTGGTGATTGTGGTCCCAGTGTTTGCACTTGGCAAAACTTGGTATGCCGCAAATAATCCGACCGTACGTATTGGCGATGCAATTGTTGTTCTCGGTGCGGCGCAATTAGATGGCCGGCCGGGTTTAGTTTTAGAGGCTCGACTAACTGAGGCAAAGCGAATTTATGATTTAGGTTTAGCCAAGAAGATTATTACCGTCGGCGGTGGCGCACCTGGTGATCGCACAACTGAAGCGGCAGCCGGCCGAATTTGGCTAATGCAAAATGGCGTTAAGTATGCCGATATCAGAGCACTTGAAAATGGTCGCGATACTTTAAGTTCGACCAAGTTATATGCTGCTGAAATGCGTGATCGAAAAGTAAAGAATGTAATTATTGTTACTGATCCATTCCATTGTTTGCGATCGATGACAATGGCCAATGATCGCGGCCTGGTTGCTACCTGCTCGCCGGTGCAAAGTGGGCCAAATGCCTTGGAAAAGAGCAGGTTTAAGTACTTAATTCGTGAAGGTGGGGCTTATTTGGCCTATATAACTCTGGGCCGCCGCGGAGTTCAGATCAGCGATCATTTACCTTCAGAGAACATTCTCAATAAGGTAAAGCCATGAGCGAATTGATCGGTTACACCTCGCGCGATCAAGAACGTTTTCTTGATGAGCCAGCTAAGCGAGCTGGTCGCACCGAATTCATGCGAGATCGAGCTCGGGTAATTCATTCCGCTGCCCTTCGTCGGTTAGCCGCAAAAACTCAAGTAGCAGTGCCCTGGGAAAATGATTTTCAACGAACTCGACTTTCACACTCGCTAGAGTGCGCTCAGATCGGCCGCGAACTTGGTGAGTCACTCGGCGCTGATCCAGATTTATTAGAAACTTCTTGCTTAGCCCACGATTTGGGACATCCGCCTTTTGGTCACAATGGCGAAGAAGCTTTAGCTGAACTAGCTAAAGATTGTGGTGGCTTTGAAGGTAACGCGCAAAGTTTTAGATTATTAACTCGAATTGAAGCAAAGAGTGTTGATGCCAATGGTAAAACAGTCGGCTTGAATTTAACGCGGGCTTCACTTGATGCCGCAACTAAATATCCATGGGCACGCAGCGAAAACCCGCGCAAGTACGGTGTTTATGATGACGATGTTGAAATCTATAAGTGGATGCGCGAAGGCGCACCAGCCGGCAAGCGATGCATTGAAGCCCAGATCATGGATTGGTCAGATGACTGTTCTTATTCAGTTCACGATTTGGAAGACGCCATCGTGGCAAATCAAATTAAAGTTTCAAACTTTCGCAATGATTTCGCCGAACTATTTAGAGTAATGAGTGTTGATTACGGTAGCGATGCAACTGAAACTGAAGTGGAGTCCGCACTAACTCGACTAGAGGCGCTTTCTTGCTGGCCCAAGAAATTCGATGGCAGCCATCGCGCACTTGCGCGGTTAAAGGACACCACCAGCCAATTGATTGGTCGGTTCGTGCAATCAGCTGAAATCGAAACTCGTAAGGTTCATGGCGCTGGGCCACTTACTCGTTAC
>JBILXJ010000016.1:0-15352 GCA_044378655.1 Candidatus Planktophila sp.
GCCGGAAGAGTTACGTGATCCCAAAGATTACGATCATTTAAGTTTTGTCTCTGGAAACTTTGACGAAACAGTTTTCAGCGAGCCAGATAAAATTGATATCCATCGAGACCGAAATCCACATTTATCTTTCGGATTTGGCCCACATACTTGTATTGGAAATCATGTCGCCGAGGTGGAAACCGCAGCGCTTGTATCAACTTTCTTGCATGAAGTTATCGATTGGGAAATTTTGCCAGAGTCAGAAATTTCCTTCGACACCGTAGGAAAGTTTCAATACCCAGGTCGTTTTCACTCACTTTTAATCAAGTGTAAGTAACTCTTAAAGGCCAGAGTAGGTGTGCTTTCCGGTTCCCCATACATTTACATAAACGTAGTTAAACAAGAAAGTTGATCCAGCTAGTAAGCAAAGCCATGCTGCACGACGGCCACGCCAACCTGCAGTTACGCGGGCATGAAGATATGCGGCGTAGGCAACCCAGGTAATAAATGCCCAAGTTTCTTTTGGATCCCAGCCCCAATAACGTCCCCAAGCACTTTCAGCCCAAATCGCACCTGCGATAACTGAAAAGGTCCAGAGCGGAAATACAAATGCAACTAATCGATAAGAAAGTTGATCAAGTACATCTAGCGCTGGAAGGCGTTGTGCCCAGACCTTACGCGGGCCTTGTTTCTCCATATTGTCCAAGAAAAGATAGGCCGCAGAAACAACGTTGGCGAGTAGAAAAACACCGCCGGAGATGATCGCAGTAGAAACGTGAATCACTAGCCAAGTTGATTTCAGTGCCGGTACTAGCGGTGCACTTGGCACATAAAGCAAGGTGATTGCGGTGCCCAAGGTCAAAAGGGCAGCGATCGAAACTAAGACTCCGAGCCAACGTAGATCATATTTACGTAGCGCCGCGAGATAAGCGCCAGTGAAAGCGAGGGCACCAGTGATTGAAAATTCATACATGTTGCCCCACGGAACTCGACTCGCTGAAAGTCCGCGAGTAACTACTCCAACTAACAGAAATACAAAACCAAGAATCATCATGGCAGTTGCAATACGCATCGCCTTCTGAGTGCGCGAGCTATCAAAAGTCTTGTTAACTAAATTGCCTTCGGTTTCCGAAGCTGCAACTGGCGTACGTACTGCCCACGCGGTCTCGAATGCATGGCCAAAGAAGGCGAGAGTAAATAGCACCATTGCTGAATAGATTGCGTAATTGGAAAAATACGCCCAATCTTGTGATGACATTTACTTTCCTCTCAACTTCGTTACAAATTCTGATATTTCAATTTCTAAACCAGCTGCGCTGTTCTTGGCTAAGCCGGCAACTTGAACTTCTCCTTCTGAAACCCGAATCCAGATTCGTCGGCGTCTAGTAAAGAGTGAAGCAAGCAAGCCAAGGATCGCAACTATGCCACCGATCAAAGAATAACTCTTACCGGGATCACTCACTATTTGAAGGTTTACCCAAGGAAGCACTTCCTCAAAAGAAATCGTTCCTTCGCTAAATTTCAGAAACTCCCCAGGTTTTAGTGAATCCAGCGCAATCTGCTTCATTTCAGAGGTATCAATGCGATAAACCGACTGTGGGATTCCGGTATCTAAACCTAAATCACCTTGCCAAATCGAAAAGAGCAATCTCGGGTCAAGCAGTTCAGGAAACACTGAAATAGCGCTCTTATCTGCGCCTCGGGCATAAGTTGGAAGAAAAGATGAAACAAAACCTAATTGTGGATCACCATCGGGAACTTTTATCGAACCAATTGATCGCAAGTTGCCATCTTGTGGCAAGAATGGCACCGGACCCTGGAAAGTTACGTTTCCAATTTTATCTTGCACGGTAACTATTGGTGAATACCCATTAGCTTGTAAGTAAACTCTGGTGCTACCAAAAGTTAGTGGACTATTGACTTTGACTACTTGCTTTTTTGGAGTAGCGCCAGGTTCGGCAATTGTTGTCACATATAGCGTGTAATCCTCAGGAGCACTGGTCAAAGTATTGTATTTGGCAACAAACCTATCTACTTTGATAGTAAAAGGCGGCAGCGAATTCTCGCTAGTAATTTTGCCGAAACTAATTGTGTCGTACGAAGTTGCATTGTTAACAAAGCGTTCGCCTTGCGTCAGGATTGCGCTTCCGCGAACTCCGAATAGTCCGCCGATTAAAACACCGATCAGAATTAGGATTAGTGAAGTATGAAAAAGGAGATTTCCAGTTTCGCGGGAATAACCTTTTTCAGCTGAAATTCCATCTTCGTTTACTAAAACTCTAAAGCGTTTAGCTTTAAACCAACTCTTTGCGATTTCTAATTCATCGCCATTTGCTGACCAAGATTGAAAGTGCTCCATGCGAGCCAGATTCTTTGGCGTTTTAGGTGGCAAAGCACGCGCGGCTTGGAAATGTTCGATTGATCTAGGTAATACGCAACCGATTAATGAGATAAAGAGCAAAATATAGATTGCGCTAAACCAAGGAGATGAATAAACATCAAAGAGTGAGAAGCGATCAAACCAGATAGCAAGGGTTCTATTCTTTTCGAAATAGTCAGTTACCGCCATCGGATTCTGGGCATTTTGTGGGATTAATGAGCCTGGAATCGCGGCTAAAGCCAACAAGAGCAGCAGAATCAACGCAGTGCGCATGCTGGTCAATTGGCGCCAGAAATATCTGGCTAGCCCAATCGCACCGAGTTCCGGAAGTTGAGTTTGCTCGCTCATTAGATCACCGGCACAAAGTCGGAAATTATCGAGCGTAGTGAAATCATTAACTCACTCCAAAGCCCAAGTAACTGCAGGGTTCCAATAATGATTAGGAATATGCCACCAATTAGTGAGATTAGATTTCCCTTACGAACTAAAAACTTACGTAACTTCTCTGAGCGATCTAAGAACAAGCCTGAAAGAATAAATGGCAGACCTAATCCAATGCAGTAGCTCACTGATAGAAGCGCACCTCGCAGTGCTGAACTTTCCTGGAAAGCTAAAGTTTGAACTGCTGCAAGTGCTGGTCCGATACAGGGCGTCCAACTGACTCCAAAAGCAAAACCAAGCAGAGGGGCACCGATTAAACCACCGAAGGCCGAACTCTTTAGATGCAGAGTCGGCATCAGCGGGAATTTTCCTAAGAAAATGAGACCCATCAAAATAGTTACCACGCCAAGAATTTGAGTTATGCCAGTTTCGTGTTCAGTTATGCGCGAACCAAGAGTGCCAAACAACGCACCATATAAAACAAAGGGAGTTGAGAAACCTAATACAAATAGAGAGGAGCCCAGTAAAACTCGGCCTCTCTTAGAACTAAAGCCGGCCGCGTAAGAAATGTAGCCAGGAACTAGCGGTAATACGCAAGGCGATAAGAATGAAATCAAACCAGCCAGCGCTGCTACCGGGAGCGCAACAATTAGATATCCCGAGAAAATCTGCTCGACTACAAAGTCTCTCATTCGGAAGTTAACCGTTCTATCAAATTACTTAGTCCACCAACGGTAGCTGGGCCAGAGATGCGAGCAGCTACTCGCCCCTGCTTATCAATCACAACAGTTGTTGGGATTGCATTTGCCGGCAAGGTATTTCTAAAGCCTAGAAGCAACGAATCATCAATGAAATTAGGGTATGGAACTGCTAGTTGACGGGCAAATACCTCAGCATTAGCCAAGTTATCTCGAGTCAGGATTCCCATAAATTGCACATCTGTGTACTTCTTAGAGAGCTCGATAAATGCCGGAATTTCGGCTCGGCAAGGTGAGCACCATGACGCCCAAACATTTACCACTGCAATTTTCTTATCTGTGAAATCAAATTTAGTGCCGTACAAAGTATCGCCGCTGAGTTTTGGTGCCATTTCTCGATCAGCTGCTGAAATAAAAGTTATCGCGCCATTTCCGGAGATGTAACTTTCTTGAGCAGTTGAGCTACCGCCGTTTCCGCAGCTAGTTAACGCGAGAGCGCAAACTGCTACAAGAAAAAATCGGCGTGATTTGCGAATCATTTTTTTGGTGGCAACAAGTGTTTCGCTGGTTCGGAATATGAAAGACCTGAAATCAAACCTTCATCATCAAAGTGAACACTCGTAATTGATGCAAGAGAGCATTCACGTTTGCGTGGATCATGAAGCAAGCGACGTCCTTCAATCGCACTTCGCATAATCCAGATGGGTAGTTGATGAGATACACAGATGGCATCTTTGCCTTTAGCCGCTTTGTTGGCTTCGAATATTGCAGCGAACATTCGGGCAATTTGTTCTTCATATGGCTCGCCCCATGATGGTTTCCAAGGGTTATATAAATGACGCCAAGCAGATGGGTGTCTTAGAACTCCATCGCCAATTCCAAATGGCTTTCCTTCAAAAATGTTTGCGGCTTCGATTAATCGTTCATCTGTAGTGATTGCAATATTGTGCGCCGCTGCTATCGGTGCTGCTGTTTCTTGAGCTCTTTGCAGCGGTGACACATGAAGTGCACCAAGATCAATGGCTTTTGCCCATTCTCCTAAAGTGCTCGCCATCGCTTGACCGCGCTCCGATAATCGCCAACCTGGTTGACGCCCGTAAAGAATCTTCTGCGGGTTTTCTACCTCGCCATGGCGAATCACGTGAACAGTCGAAGTCATGCGCTAAGCATAAAGCGTCGGATTTACAGTTCTCTCGCTAAGGTAGTGACATGGCACTCACCCAAAAGCGAGCGGCCTTTTTCGATGTAGATAACACCTTGATCCACGGATCATCGCTCTACTTTCTCGGAAGAGGCATGTATCAACGAGGTTTCTTTACTAAAGCTGATATTTCGCGCTTCGTCTTAGCCAACCTGAGATTTCGCTTAACCGGTAAAGAAAATAAAGAAGAGATCATTAAGTTTCAAAATGCGGCAACAGATTTTATTGGTGGACATGATGTTGCTGAAATCGAAGCAATCGGTCAAGAAATTTACGATGAATTCGTCTCGCCAGCACTATGGCAAGGCACGATAGATATCGCTGGTTCGCATTTAGCAAATGGCGAGGAAGTTTGGCTAGTAACTGCCGCTCCTGAAGATATGGCAATTCTGATTGCCAATCGTTTAGGTTTCACTGGTGCACTCGGTAGCAAAGCCACCATCAAAGATGGAAAGTACACCGGAACTCTTGAAGGAAATTTGTTACACGGCGCCGAAAAAGCTGTGGCGATTACCAAACTTGCTGCTGAACGAAATTTTGATCTGGCCCAGTGTTATTCCTATTCAGATAGCCACAATGATTTGCCATTGCTTCGAGCAGTTGGAAAACCAAATGCAATTAACCCGGATGCGATATTGCAATTGCGAGCAATGAGTGAAGGTTGGCCGATTCATGAATTCCGCCGGGGCCGCAAATTTAGCCAAATTTTTGGACCGCTAGTTAGCCGCTTAGCCGCGGGCTTAACTTGGCTCCGCCCTCCTAAATCTCGCTAGCCCTGAACTTAAATAGGCGGATCAACCTTCCTTCCACTAATGTAGGACGGTTATGGAAATTCGCTCATTTACCGATTATCTGCGCTCGCTTGACGATGCCGGTTTATCTGAGCTTTTCGCTGCTCGCCCTGATTTAGTTTCACCGGTTCCGCCAGATCTAGCTTCCCTCGCGGTTCGAGCATCTTCTTCACACAGCATTGCGCGCGCAGTTGATTCACTAACTGAATTTGAATTTCAAATTCTCGAAGCCTGCGTTGCCTTAGATGAAGAATTCACGCTTAAAAACGTGGTTTCAATTACTCATAAGGATGCTGCTCTTGCAGTTACCCGACTAATAACTTTTGGCCTGCTCTACCCGACTGAAAAAGGGCTACGACTACCGACTTCAGTAAGCCAACTCTTAATTAATGAACCAGCAGGTCTCGGGCCAGCTTCATTAGCGAAGTTAAAGTTAACTGAATTAAACGAAGCACCTGAGGCTGCAAAGCGGGTGCTATCTCAATTAATTTGGGGGCCACCTCGCGGCAGCGTTGGCGATATCAAGAATCCAGGTCCAGGAATTGCTTGGTTGCTAGATCGTAAGTTTTTAGTTCCGTTAGATCAACGCACTGTGATTATGCCGCGTGAAGTTGGAATTTTTCTACGTGGCGGGAAAGTACATAAGAGTTACGAAAGTACCGCACCTGCAGTAACCGGAACTAAGCGCGTTGAAAAATCTGTAAACATGGCGGCAGCTGCCAATGTAGCAACTGTGCTTGGCTGGGTCGAAGAGCTACTTCACTTTTGGGCGCAAGAACCGGCAGATGCGCTTCGCTCTGGTGGCCTAGGCGTTCGTGATTTGAAATTGATTTCAGCACATATCGGAATCGATGAAAATTGTGCCGCATTCATTGCCGAACTTTCTTATCTAGCCGGATTACTAACTATTGATGGTGACGATCGAATTTTGCCAAGTAATAACTTTGATATTTGGTTAACCCAGGGCGCCGAAACGCGTTGGAGTTCTTTGGCAGCAAACTGGTTAACAACTTCGCGCGTAAGCGGTTTAGTTGGTCGCGGTGAAGCTAAAAGTGTTGCCGCTCTTGGCCCAGAGCTCGATCGCGTAAATGCTGCAAGTACCCGTAAATTGGTAATTAACTTGCTAAATCAACAGCCAAACTTAGCGCCAGACTTAGAAAGCTTTACCCGCACCATTAAGTGGATGGCGCCAAGTAAGCGTAATCCGGGCATTCAAGAAGAACTTATTGCCTGGACGCTACGTGAAGCTGAATGGTTAGGGTTCACTGGTCAAGGCGCATCAGCAAAGTACGGGCGCGCGTTTATGGCCGGTGCAGATGAAATCGGTATCGACACCGACCTACCTAAACCAGTTGACCATATTTTGATTCAAAGCGATAACACTGCGATTGCGCCAGGACCGCTCGAGCATGACATCGCGCGCGATCTTTCGGCAGTGGCTGACATTGAAAGTCGAGGCGGTGCAACGGTTTATCGTTTCAGCGAAGCGTCAATTCGTCGTGGGCTTGATCATGGCAAGAGCGGCGAAGAAATTCGCACATTCTTAGTTAAAACCTCAAAGACGCCAATGCCACAGCCACTTGAGTATTTAATTGCCGATGTTGCGAAAAAACATGGCAAGTTACGGGTTGGCAATACTGCCAGCTTTATCCGTTGTGAAGATACTTCACTCATCGCACAAATCATGAGCGATAAGAGACTTGATGTACTTTCGCTTCGAAAGATTGCACCTGAAGTTTTGATCTGTGACCTAGATGCCTCTGATGCCATGAATGTTTTGCGTAACGCTGGTTACTTGCCTGCCGCCGAAGCAAGTAACGGTGCCTTGATCACAGGTCACCGTTCTCACCGAGCAAAAGCCAAACCAAAACCACCACGGGTCATCGGCGAAATTGATGCGCCAACTGAATCAACGCTTGCTGCTGCAGTGCGATCGATTAGAGCTGGTGAAAAATCAAGTCATAAACAGAGCAAGATTCGTGACTCAGCTGCAAACGCACTTGGTTCGCTACCTCGAACTACCGCAAATGAAACTATGGATCTTCTGGCGATTTATGTCGAGAAACAACAAGCACTTTCGATTGGTTATGCCGATAACAATGGCGCTGTTTCACATCGCATCGTTGACCCAATTAAAATCTCGGCAGGTGCTTTAGTAGCTCGAGACCATGCCACTGGTGAGATGCAAAGCTTTAGAATCCCGCGTATTACGGGGGTCGCACCGCTATGACCAGCGCCCAAAGTCCCGAATACGGCAGACTTAACCCCATGTCCGACTTCATGATTACTTCGCTTGAGACCTTAGTTCGTTGCGAATCTCCCACCGAAGATCTCAGCGCTTGTCGCGAAGTTGTCGAAGTGGCTAGTGCAATTGCTGCTGAAGTTTTGGGTACCCCAGCTCAAATACGCGAAATTGAAGGCCGCCCAGTTTTCTGGTGGGGCGATGCGAAACCTGAAATAGTTTTATTGGCGCATTTAGATACGGTTTGGCCAAAAGGTTCATACCAACCATTATTTGAAATAAACGGCGATGTAATTCGTGGTCCCGGAACTTTTGATATGAAAGTTGGTTTCTTGCAGGCCCTCTTTGCGCTCAAGGGAATCGAAGGATCGGTTGCGTTGATTGCAACTACTGATGAAGAAACCGGCAGTCATGCATCACGCAATTTAATTAAAGAACTTTCCCAGAACGCTAGAGCGGTATTGGTTCTCGAAGCATCACTTGATGGGAAAGTTAAAACTGGCCGCAAAGGAACTTCGATGTACCAAATTAAGGTGCATGGCCGTGCGGCGCATGCTGGCCTTGAACCCGAAAACGGAATCAATTCAACAGTTGAAATTTCACATATAGTTTTACAAATGGCAGCTCTCGAAAATTCTGAGCATGGCACTACGGTAGTACCGACCATGTTAAGCGCTGGCACCACAACCAACTCAGTTCCAGATTTAGCAGTTTTAGATATCGATGCGCGTTCTTATTCAACCGCTGAATTACTTCGGGTTGATGCAGCCATTAAATCTTTGCAACCAAATAATCCAGCTGCTCGAATCGAAGTTATCGGTGGTTTGAATCGTCCGCCACTCGAACCAGCAGCAACTAAAGCCCTTTACGAGCGCGCTGAAAAAGTTGCTGCCACAATCGGAATTCCAGCTCTTGGTCATGCATCGGTTGGCGGTGCAAGCGATGGCAATTTTGCAGCTGCAGCTGGCGCTCAAGTTCTAGATGGTTTAGGTGCAGTTGGTGGCGGTGCTCATGCGCTCACTGAATGGGCAAGTGTTAGCGCAATGCACCAAAGAACCGACTTCCTGCACGCCTTTATTAAGGACTTATTAAATGACTGATGGCCCGCTGATTGTCCAGAGCGATAAAACTCTGCTCTTAGATATCGATCATCCGGGTTCCGTTGAATGTCGACGAGCTATCGCGCCATTTGCTGAACTCGAGCGCTCCCCCGAACATATTCATACTTACCGACTGACTAATTTAGGTTTGTGGAATGCGCGCGCTGCTGGGCACGACGCAGAACAAGTAATTGATACCTTAATTAAGTATTCCCGTTACGCAGTTCCGCATTCATTGTTGGTAGATATTGCCGAGACCATGTCGCGCTACGGTCGATTGCGATTAGAAGCAGATCCAGTTCACGGTTTAATTCTGATCACAAGTGACAGCGCAGTTCTTGAAGAAGTAATTCGGGCCAAGAAAATTGCGCCCTTGCTTGGCGTTCGAATCGATAAAGAAACGGTGGCGGTACATCCCAGCCAACGTGGTGCGATTAAGCAATCACTTTTGCGTCTTGGTTGGCCAGCTGAGGATTTTGCCGGTTATGTTGATGGTCAAGCACATGAAATTGAGTTAGTGCAAAAGGACTGGAAAATTCGTCCTTACCAAGAACTTGCTGCTGAAGGTTTTTGGCACGGCGGTTCTGGTGTTGTCGTTCTTCCATGTGGTGCTGGAAAAACGATTGTGGGCGCAGCTGCGATGGCGCATGCCAAAGCGACAACTTTAATTTTGGTAACAAACACTGTCGCAGCTCGTCAATGGCGCGATGAATTATTGAAACGCACCACGCTAAATGAAGATGAAATCGGCGAGTACTCCGGCGCCAAAAAAGAGATTCGACCAGTCACTATTGCTACCTACCAAGTTATGACTAAAAAGAAGAATGGTGTTTACGCGCACTTAGATCTTTTTGATACGCATGACTGGGGTTTGATTATTTACGACGAAGTTCACCTTCTGCCTGCGCCAATTTTCCGCTTTACTGCAGATATTCAATCGCGTCGTCGCTTAGGTTTAACTGCGACGCTTGTGCGTGAAGATGGCATGGAGGGCGAAGTTTTCAGCCTGATTGGGCCTAAGCGCTTTGATGTGCCCTGGAAAGAGATTGAATCTCAGGGCTATATCGCGCCGGCAGAATGCGTAGAAGTACGCGTAAATCTGACTGAATCTGAGCGTATGTTGTACGCAACCGCTGAGCCTGAAGAACGTTATCGCTACTGTTCTACAACTGCCACCAAACGCAAAGTTGTAGAGGCGCTGGTTGAACGTCATGCTGCCGATCAAGTTTTAGTAATCGGTCAGTACATTTCGCAACTTGATGAACTCTCTGAGGTACTTGGGGTCCCATTGATTAAAGGTGATACCCCCGTTAAAGAGCGCGAACGTTTATTTGGGCTATTTCGTACGGGTGAAATTAAATGTTTAGTTGTTTCAAAGGTGGCTAACTTTTCGATCGATTTACCAGATGCCACGATTGCGATTCAAGTATCAGGTGCTTTTGGTTCTCGCCAAGAAGAAGCTCAGCGGTTAGGTCGCATCTTGCGCCCAAAATCTGATGGTCGAGGTGCGATATTTTATTCAGTAGTTTCGCGCGACACAGTTGATCAAGACTTTGCACAAAACCGCCAACGGTTCTTAGCTGAACAGGGTTACTCGTATCGAATTATTGATGCTGACGATGTTTTTCAAGGGAAGATCTAAAGCGTTCTAGATCCACTCTAAACATATCGTGATGCTTGCCATCGATATGAATAACCGGAACTTCTTCACCATACTTTTGAACTAGTTCATCGTTTCCATCTATATAAATCTTTTCAATTTCAAAATTCAATTCGGCTTTAACGGATTCCAAACTTTCTAAGGCCACATCGCAAAGATGGCAATTCTTTCGGGAATACACAGTCACAACCGTCACTTTTTCTTGCTCCGATTTTTAGTAATTGCTCTATCAAGTAGCTCTTGTGCAATCAGAGTTGCATCATTCTTGGCACGATAAGCGTTCTTCTCTAGATCTTTCAAAACTGCCTCGGCGGTAGTTTTGGTAACTGTGGCAACCATTGGCCCATATTTTTTAGCAAATAGTGAATGTGCGATATCGCCGATTGCGCGCGCTAAATCTTCCCGAGCTTCATCTAGCGTTGGTTCGGGGCGAGCATTTCCAGCCGAATTCTGCATAGAATTTGCCGGTTCTTGGCGCAGCCGATTTAACACAGCAGAGTATTCAGATCGGTCATTTTCACCGGAAATTTTAGGCTGAGCGGTCATAGGCCAATCATCTCACCCTGATAGCGTTGCGCAATATGTGGGGCAAATTTAGTAAAGGTAGGGCGAATTTAAGCATCGCTCTGCTTTCTGCTGCGCTTCTCTCTACTTCGCTCCTGGCACCAACCGCTCAAGCTCAAGTTCGAGTTCGTCCATCAACGGTTTGGGGCCACGTTTACGCTGGCACTTCAACGCCAGTAGTTAATTCAACAACATCGCAAAGTGCGCCACCTTCGGCAAATTTAGAGAAGGTTTCAAAGTTTGCAATTACCTATAACTCTTTTCCAACTTGGGCCCGAACCGAAGTGCAAGCAGCTTTAGATACTTGGTCGATGTACTTCAAATCTTCGGTTGAAATCACGGTTAACGCTACTTGGGGTCGAACCTCAAATAGTGATGTTTTGGGTAGCGCCCGACCTGGCAGCTACTTCGCTGGATTTGTCGGAGCACCTGACTCAACACTTTGGTATCCATCAGCACTTGCTAACGCGCTTGCCGAAAAAGATTTAGATCGAGACAACCCAGAAATAATTATTCAAGTTAACTCAACAGCTAATTGGAACCAACGTGGTGACGACAAGCCAAGCAGCAATGAGTATGACTTGCAATCAGTAATCTTGCATGAAGTTGCACACGGCTTAGGTTTCTTATCTATCGATGTTTATGACAATTTTTTTGGTTTTGGCACAATTGATCAACCAACTCCATTTGATGCTTACATTCAAACTCCCGATGGTCGTCGTTTAGCTGACATTCCTTCGCCATCACTAGAACTAGGAAAAATGTTCTCTGCTCCTCTCTATTGGGTTGGCGAAAATGGCAAGCGCGCTAATGGCGGCGAGAAAATAAAGATGTATACGCCCGCAATTTATGAGCCAGGTTCATCGGTTAGTCACTTAGACGAGGCCACTTTTTCAAAGAGTGGCCCAGATGCTGTGATGACTCCTAATTTGGATGCCGGCGAAGTTTTCCACCAACCTGGCCCACTTCTGTTGGCCATGATGGAAGATCTACGCGTAAAGCCACCAGTTGGTTTAGCCGTGAGCGTTCCTGATGCACCTCGAAATGTCGAAGCGCTCATTGGAAATCAGAGCGCGATTATCACCTTTGACCCGCCAGCCAATGCTCGCGCGGCACAGGTAACTGCTTACACAGTCAAGAATATAAAGACTTCGCTTACCGTAAGCGGAACAAGTAGCCCAATAGTTGTAACTGGCCTAAAAAATGGCACGCCTTATTCATTTGCGGTGACTGCACAAAACTCACTGGGAACTTCAGTTGAAGCAATTACCAAATCAATAGTTCCGCAAGCGGTATGGAAAGCGGCGCCGGTTGATTTAACAAATGAGGGCCGTGATATTGCCAGTACTACTTTTAATGGAAAACCAATTATTGTTTACACTGATACCGCTCGAGGTACTTTGAGGATTGCGACTTGGAATGGTTTAGTTTGGAAAAAAACTACCATTGATGGTGCTGGCGGCAGCGCTGGTCGAACTAAAAATAAAATTGCTGGACATATCTCACTTTGCACCTCAGGTGCTGGCACAAATCAGAAGTTACATATCTTCTATCCCGATGCGCTAGATCGAGATCTGCGTTATGCCCAATATGACGGCAAGACCTTTAATTTTGAAGTTGTAGATGGAAACGGCCCCGCTATTCAAAACTACGAGATACCAGATCGAGTGCGTACAGCTAGTGATGTAAGCATTAGCAATGCATGTGCAATCACGCCAGGCGGAGTCTCAGTTTTCTATCGCGATGAGAGTCAGGGAATTTTACTTGGAGCTACCAAGCGCATAAACACTACTAAGTGGGCATACGAGCTAATTGATGGCGATCGTAAAACTGACAATCGCAGTACGGGTGATGTTGCTTTCCATCTAGCGGCCTACGTAAACAAGAACATTACTCACATTATTTATGATTCAGTCTTAGTGATTAATCAAAAACGTGAGATAACTTCAGGCGAAGTAAGGTACGCAACTCGCAGCGGCATCTCAGCTAATAGCTGGAGCTATACAACTCTGGACCAAGAGGCAAACGGAATACCAGTAGCTGGTTTTGATGTAGCAATTGCGCCTGAAAAGGCTGGAATTCGAATGGTCTGGATCGCCGCCGGAATCAGTTCTTCGCCAGTGCCGAACCAGATTAGAAGTACTTTTGTCGGAAAAACCAAAGAGATTTCTACCGCCACCATCGATAGCTATGGCACTCCCGGGGCCCGATTATCACTAGAAAATGGCGAACTCATTTTTAATTGTGAGATGCGGCTATGTTCAATGAATCTAACGCTTCCAAATAATCCGATTCGATTGATTACTTCACGTCAAACCATTGAACCCGGTTATGGCATCTTTATTATAATTGAAAAAAAGAAGTTTTTATTGGCAGCTCTGGATCGCCGGATTGCTTTTCTAGCAGCTTAAATTATTTACTGGCTAGGCTATAGATATTGTTTCCGGTGTAAATAAAAAGACCTAAGGTCTTATTAAAGCCCATCGCAATTGGTTGACCTGAGAACGAGTTAGTTGAAAGAACTTTTCCGCTTTTATCAAATGTTAAAAGCGTTCCAGAGCCGGCGCTTTCATATGCAGCATAAGTTATTTTACTTACGCCACTTGCCACAACGGCACCGGAACTCGCTTTAAATCTAACCGTCCAGGATGGTTTCAGAGTCGGTTCAAATTTTGTAATTGTGGCTAGCGCAGAAGTTTTATTCTTTAAGAATCCGCCGAGTAAAAGTGAAGAAGTAGCACTTGCCCAATTTCTAGTGGCCCCTTTTTCGCCACTTCGGACAGATTGCACAATTTTTGGCGTGGTATCTACTTTGACAATCAGACCATCACGAACACCAATCGCTTTGTTTCCTAAAAACAATTCTGTGCCGCTGCCCAGCAAAATACTGCTGCCATCACTATTTCTAATCACTTTATCTAAAGTCGTAGTCGTTTTGCCAACTCGTAGTGGTTTGCCAAATTTTCCTAATAAATCAGCTGAAACAAATAATGAGCCAGCCGACTGCCAGGCGACTATTGAAATTCCGCTTTTATTTGCACTCAATGAAGTCGGCAGAACTGGCTGTGTAAGCGGCAGCTGATACTTACCTGCGCCGGTACCGGCGCTACTAACTTTCCAAAGCGTTAAGTTATTTAAATCAGGGCGTAATGCACCCTCATCTCCGATTATTACCCCATCGGGATTAGCTGCTGTTGGAGATGGATTAACGGGTGCTGGAATCGCAATAGGTGCGGCAGAAGCGCCAGTAAGCCAAATATCACCGTTCGCATCAAGTGCGCCAGCTGAAATAGTAAAAGCGGTTAAGTCAGAAAAACTATGCAGCCATTTTTGTGAGCCATCTTTATTTAGCGCAGTTACATATCCGCCGGTTGGAGTATTTCCAAATAGATAAATTGCACTATCGCCAACTAACATTCCAGCAATATCTTGATCGGCCGGAATCAATTTTACGCTCGTTAATGGCGTAACTGGAGCCGCAATTAACGGAGTAGTCGAGACAATTAGTAAGGCGCTTATCAGCACCGCAATTTTTCGAAACATTTAAGCTAATTCGATCGAACGATCGCGCGCTGCTTTCATTGACTTCGCGACTAATTTTGAAAGTTCGCCTTCGCTAAAGGAATTAAGGGCAGCAGCAGTTGTGCCATTAGGGCTGGTTACATTTTCCCGAAGCTCAGTTGCGCTTTTGCCACTCTCAGCCAGAAGCTTGGCGGCTCCAACCAAAGTTTGAACGGTCAATTGAGTTGCAATCTCTGAACTTAAACCAAGCTCTTTCGCACCTGAAACCATGGCTTCGACAAAGGCGAAGAAATAGGCAGGGCCTGACCCACTTGTCGCGGTTACGGCATCTTGAAGTTCCTCAGCAACCTCAACAACTTGACCGGACTTAGCTAAAAATCCAGCAACAAACTCGCGTTGTGCTGATGTAACGCCGGCACCAAGAGAGATCGCCGCCATTCCGGCACCAACCATCGTTGCAGTATTTGGCATTACGCGAATTATCGAGTTTGGTTTTCCTAAGTTACTTGCGATGAAATCAATTTTCTTACCAGCGGCAAAACTCACCACAACTGCTGCCGGATTGATCGCGGTTCCGACTTCGGTCAAAACCGAGGCCATATCTTGTGGCTTTACAACCAAGAGAACGACATCGGCATCACGCACGCTATCTGCAATTTCGGCAATCGAAATTCCGTATCGATTAGTTAACTCGTTCGCACGTTCAGCTCGCTTCTCGCAAACCGCAATATTGGCGGGGGTTTCACCATATGCAATAAGGCCAGCGATTAACGCCTCGCCCATATTTCCAGCACCTATTACCGCGGTTTTCATCTCGCAATCGTACCTGTTCGC
>JBILXJ010000083.1:0-4489 GCA_044378655.1 Candidatus Planktophila sp.
GTTTAAGTTGAAATCCATTTTTAGCTCCTAGTTCTAACTTAACCAAATACCGGAAGTGCGCGACCATCAGATAACTCTTGCCAAGAAAGCTCAACTACTTGATCACAAGCGGGGCTCTCGATACCGACAAGTCTAGTTAGCATGATTACCTTTTCGCTCAGCAGAACGCGAGCAATTACATATGGTGGAACAAAGCCTTCGGCAGGTGCGCGATGCACGGTGGTCCAGGAATCTACGGTGCCTTTGCCACTTACTTCGCGCCATATGAGATTCTCGGTGGCACAAGAGATGCAGATCGCACGCGGGTACCACTGGTATTGATTGCAAGATGAGCAGTATTGAATTACTAATTTTCGCTCTCTGGTAGCTGCCCAAAATGGCGCACTGATTGCATCTTCCTGAGGTAAGTATGGAAACATTAATTTGCCCCCAGAATCACAGTGGCATTTGTCGAAAGAATTCCGCCCGTGCCATGAGCTACTGCTAACTTCGCATTAGCTACTTGGCGATCCCCGCATTCGCCACGTAACTGGCGTACTGCTTCGATCAATAACAGAATTCCGTATTGGCCAGGGTGGCAATAGGAAAGTCCCCCACCATTGGTATTTAATGGAAATGAGCCACCCGGTCTAGTTTTTCCATCAAGCACAAAATCTGCACCTTCTCCCTTGCCGGCAAAACCCAAACCTTCAAGTGATAGCAATGTGGTGATGGTGAACGAGTCATAAAGTTCAACCACATCAATATCTGAACGCGATACTCCAGCCATTGCAAATGCCAGATCGCCGCTTTGCTTGGCACCAGTTAAGCGCAAATCACGATGTGTAGTCATAGAAGTATTAGTCGTAGATTCACCAAAACCTAGAATTGAAACTGGCTTGCTCTTTAAATTCTTAGCAATCTCAGAGTTCGTAATAATAATTGCGCCGCCGCCATCGGTTACTAAGCAGCAGTCACTTGCTCGCAACGGCGATGAAATCATGTCGGCGCTTTCTAACTCGGCAACCGTTAGCGAGGCGCTGCCATAACGATATGCCTTTGGATTCAACAACGCCCATTCGCGAGCACTGATTGCAATTTCCGAAAGTGCTGCGCGGCCATTTGGGACATCTTGAACATAGCGTTGAGCTGCCATGGCGTAATAACTAAGTGGGAACAATGGACCATATGCGGTTTCAAATTGAGCTTCCGGAGTGTGATGTTCTACCACGCCACCAAGTGAGCGAGATTTCGCTGATCTTTGATTTGAAGCAAACGAGATCACAACTACATTGCATTGACCGCTAGCCACTGCGTGATATGCCCGCGCTACATACATTTCAAATGAACTACCGCCGGCGAAAGTTGAATCAGTAAATTTCGGTTCGATTCCTAAATAATCTGCCAGCGAGCTAGCTGAAAAACGTGAAATCGCATTGGTTGCGATACCGTCAACATCGCTGATCTTTAGGCCAGCATCTGCCAGCGCTCGAGTAACGGCTTGTGCTTGAAGCTCCAGAATTGATTTATTAGTTACGCCTAAATCGCACTCTGCAGCACCAACAATTACGGGGGTTTTCATCCTTAACGCCAAAGAACCTTTGCCGTAATTGGCGTAACAGCTGGGCGTAGCACCGCGCCGTTGGCATCAATTACATCAATCTTTAACGAAAGCGATACCTCTGAAGCACTTACTGCAGTGGTCTCGCCACTTACTTGCACATGTTCTTCAGCAAAAACTAGGCCAGCGTAACGAAAATCCAACTCAGATATGAATGCGCTCTCACCCAGCCAATCTTGAATAGCTTGCACAACGTAGGCTCCAAATACTTGACCATCTACAACGGGAGCACTTAAGCCTTTTGACTTTAGATAATCATCGTCGTAATGCAAGCGGTGCCAATCCCAAGTTGCGCCAGCGTAGGCAATCATCGAAGTTAGAGTGCAGTGTTTAGTTAGCGCAGGTACTTGGTCGCCAACTTTTACATTCTTCATTACTTGGCCTCCAATGCAACCCAAATCAAAGATTCGGTATTAGTAGCCAAAAGCTCGTTGCGTTGATTGCGATAGGTCGCAGTACTAAACATGGTCGCCATTGCGACGCCCTTGGAATTAACTCGCTCGGTTATTTCATCGATTTTCCAAGTAACGTGCAGAACATCCGTGGCGTGCACGTACTGATGAAATTTATAACTATTACCACCGCGCAATAACTTAGTGTTTGGTATTTCGATATCCCAGAAGTGGCCGGCATAGCCATCGTCATTCATAGGTAAGTTCGCATATTGATTGGTATCGCAAATCAAGGTAAGCGGTGCGATTTCGCGAGCTGCATACATTGGGTTGTGGTCTTCAACGGCAAGGGCAAAATATCGCCCCGATGCAGTACCGAATGGTTCTGGCGCTATATAGGTACGCTCGGTACCAACCATTGCTTTAATCGCATCAGTCAACAAGGTCATGGCAAGACTGCTAACGGAAATACTTCAAGCAAGAATTCTGGGCGCAACAATGAATGACAGAGCGCACCAGTTGATGATGGCCAAGGCTTAGTAAGTAAGTTCTCGCGCACCTTTGCAACACCGCGATACTCCTTTAAGCCTTCAGGAACCACGTATTCAATGGTATTTACTAGGGCTTCTGGTCCTACGCCAGCTTCATTTAGCACGAGCAAAATTGCTTCATAAGTTGATTGAGCTTGAGCGACGATATCTCCAGCATGTGTTGCCTCTTGGGTTTCCATATCAAGGGAGGCAAAACCTGACATATAAAGAGTCTTACCCGCAATTACGCCAGGGGTATATGACAACGTGTCATAACGTTTCCAACCTGGATTAACGCCCTTAAGTGGATGGTGCGAGGCAACTAAATCAATTGCAACCAACACACCAGGCTGATGAAGTTGTGACATCAAAATTCCACCAGCACCTGGAAATACTCCAGCGCCGCCCAGTAGCTCTTTACGTACGCGAGAAGTTTTGCCGTAAATAGTACGTGTCTCGGGCATTGAGTAGTCATAAGTTGTTACAGCGTTATCAAGTGATAAACCAACTTGGGAAAGTAACTCGCCACCGCGTTCTAGGCAATAACGATATTGCGCAACGAAATCTCCTTCATGCACAACGTTGCCATCTTTATCAATCGGCAAAAGAGTCGGCAAAAATACCGAACCATCATGACCTTCGGTTACCGTGTTGCGAGCCCATACTAAATCATCACCACTATTTAACTTTTTCCCGCCACCTTTAGTTGTATAAACTTCAATTTCAATAAATGCTTCTGGGCGTAAAAGCGCATCGACCATAACGGTGGTAATCGTTGGGGTGTGTCCATTAAAACGAGCGATGCGCACTGCCTGAGCTTCGGCATAGTGAGGCAAACCGCTCACAGTTACATTTTCAACCACTCGAGTAATGTCAGCGAAAGTCATGCCCGCTGCTTCAAGAATGCATTCGATCTTGTCGTAGGCAGTATTTACTTGATCGGTCATTCCGCCAACAACGATCATGCGGCCGGTCTCAGCGTTAAATGTGCTTGCAGTGTGGCCCGAAATAAAAGCATCGGTTTCGGTAGCTAGCCCCAAGCTAAATGTGTAATCGGAATACTTGTACCAAGGGTAAACACTTGGTTCGATAGCCTTAAATTTACTCATATAGCCCTCCTTATTTGCCTAACGTAGCAATCTTCGCTGCGATTGTGGCAATCTGCACCACGCTTTCAATGTGCAATATCTCATCGGCTACTGATTGAGCAGCTTGGCGATTTGAACATTGCAGAACAAACTTCTCGGTTAGCGCAGCCAAAGTCAGGCGGTTATTAGGGCCACCAGCACTTGAAGCCACTTTGCCCGAGAAAGAACGGCCATCAGTTGTGGTTAGCTCAACTGAGCCCGCAGCTGCAGCAGCTGCTGCTACCTCGCTCTTTTCAGAAAATTCGAATCTGCTGGCTAAGGCAATAACTGCTGGTCGCTTAATTGATTCCGGTTCAAAAGTTTCAACAACAAGTGCGCCATCAATAATGAGTGCAGCAACTGACCAAGGTAGTGAAAACTTTGCATCATATGGCGTCTTTGGTTCGTTCTTTTCAGTGCGCGGATGACAAACAATTTTTGCCGAATCTGGATGCACGATCGCTGAAATCTGCGCAATATCTGTAATTGAAACGCCGGCTGCTTTAGCACTTGCCCAGGCAATCTTTACAGCGTCGAGAGTTACGTGTGAAAGCTGACAAGCAGGGTATGGCTTAATTGTTATTTGTGCGCATTGCCAATCTTTTCCTAAGTTTTTAACAACGCTAGCGAAATCTGCAGGTCGATCACTGAGTGCATTAAAGATTCCGTACTGTCCTTCGATTACTGACTCTGGGCCACTTGCGCCATTAACAGCCAGATTTGCCGCAGTTATGCCACCTTGCGCTGCAATACCTGGGTGAATCTGCTTAGTTGATGAACCAGTGTTTAAGAATTCCAGCAGACCACCCGAGAAACTGCCCGCAATACCCATGGCATTTA
>JBILXJ010000084.1:0-4483 GCA_044378655.1 Candidatus Planktophila sp.
CGGCAGCAATGTCATCGGCACTGATATTTGAAATACCTTCGCAATAAACTTCATCAATTGTGACAGTGCTGTGAAAAGCCAAGCTAGCAAGAAGCGCAGCCTTAGCCGCAGCATCGTGGCCTTCGATATCAGCAGTTGGATCTGCTTCGGCGTAGCCAAGTTTTTGCGCTTCGGCTAATACATCGGCAAAGTTGCGACCTTCTTCGTGCATCTTGGTCAAAATGTAGTTAGTTGTGCCGTTAACGATGCCCATCACGCGAGTGATTTGATCACCCGCAAGTGATTCACGCATTGAACGGATAATTGGAATTGCACCAGCAACTGCAGCTTCGTAGTAAAGATCTACACCAGCTGCATCGGCTGCATTGAAAAGTTCGTGGCCATGAGTTGCGAGGAGTGCTTTATTGGCGGTGATTACTGATTTCTTATTGGCAATTGCGGCCAAAATTAATTCGCGGGCTGGTTCGATGCCACCCAAAACTTCAATAACAATATTGATCTCTGGATCATTAACAACCGAAAATAAATCTGTGGTTAATAGTGCTGCCGGAATTCCTTCACGAGCACCAGCGGTACGAACGCCGATTTTTTTCAAGACAAGTTCAGCGCCAGAGCGCTTGGAAAGCTCTTCTTGGTCAGATTGGAGCAGGCGAGCAACTTGGCTACCAACAACACCGCAGCCGAGCATGCCAATCGAGATGGTCTTAAGTTCGCTGCTCATTGGCCAATTCTTTCACAGATGGGGTGATGCGCGTTAAATATCGAGGTTTAGTAGATCGGCTTCAGTCTCACGTCGCACAATTACGCGGGCCTTGCCATCTTTTACTGCAATTACTGGCGGTTTTGGCACATGGTTGTAATTGCTAGCCATCGAACGGCCATATGCGCCAGTTGCCGGTACCGCAATTAAATCCGTTGGGGCGATATCGGCTGGTAAATCAATTTCGCTGATAACTATGTCGCCGGTTTCGCAATGTTTTCCGACTAATCGAGAATTAGCCACTTCAGCCGTAGATGTGCGGTTTGCCAGTACTGCAAAATATTCTGCGTCATAAAGAGCTGGTCTTGCGTTATCGCTCATGCCACCATCAATAGAAATGTATTTACGAATCTCACCGTTTTCCAGCGTTACCTCTTTGGTGGTGCCAACTTCGTAAAGGGTAAACATGGTTGGCCCCGCAATTGCGCGACCTGGTTCAATTGAAATTTGCGGAACTGTTAAATTGGCAGCAGCGCATGCAGCCTTTACAGTTTTTGCTAGCGCAGGAATTACATCGTTTGGCATAACAGTTACTTCGCCAGGTAGGTAAGCAATTGCGTAGCCACCACCTAAATCAAGTTCTGGTAATTCACTGCCAAAGGCATCACGATATTTTGCAAGTAAACCAATTAAACGCTCTGCAGCTAACTCAAATGATTCAACCCCAAAAATTTGTGAACCAATATGGGAATGGAATCCGCGCAGCTCAAGTGATGGGTGCTTACGAACTGCTTCGATGGCCGCCCAGGCTGCACCGCTAGCAATTGAAAAACCAAACTTTACATCTTCGTGTGCAGTTGAAATAGATTCGTGGGTATGGGCTTGAATGCCAGGGGTTAAGCGCAAGTAAACTCGCTGTACTTTTCCGAATTTGGTTGCAGCTGCCGCCACCCGCTCGATCTCATGCATTGAATCCATCACGATGGTGCCGACGCCAACTTCTACTGCGCGCTCAATCTCGCTAAGCGACTTATTGTTGCCATGGACCTCAATTTTGGCTGGGTTTACGCCGCCTGCAAGTGCCACAGCTAACTCGCCAGAAGTGCAAACATCAATACCGATTCCTAAATCAGTGATCCAGCGAGCAACTTCAGTACAAATAAAGGCTTTAGCCGCGTAATAAACCGTACCTGCGTTTTCGCCAAAGTTTTCTTTCAGCGAATCATTCCAAGCTAATGCACGGGCACGAAAATCGGCTTCATCCAAAATAAATGCTGGCGTACCAAATTCTTTCGCAAGCGAAGAAGCCGAAATTCCGCTAATACTTAATTCAGCGCCACTGCGGTCGACACTTTGCGACCACATATTTTCACTTGAATTTGCTGATCTAGGAATTGTCATCGTTACATCCGCTCCGGTGCGCTAACACCAAGTAGTTGTAATCCATTTTTCAAAGTCTGTTTAGTCGCTGCGCATAGCGCCGCGCGCGCTGAATGAACTGCAGCTGCTGGTTCATCGCCAAGTGGCAAGACTCGACAGTCGGCATAGAAGCCGTGATAAACGCCAGCGAGTTCTTCGAGATAACGCGCAACTCGATGCGGTTCGCGCAATTCAGCAGCGCTAGCAACAATGCGTGGGAACTGAGCCAGAGATCCAAGTAATTCGTTCTCGCGATCATGAGAAAGTTGGGCAGGATCAAAATTAGCTAGCTCACTGGAAATATTTAGTTCAGCGGCATTGCGAAGCACGGCAGCGATTCGAGCATGTGCATATTGCACGTAGTAAACCGGGTTCTCGTTGGTATTTGATTTCAAAATATCCACATCAAGAACCATTGGAGTTTCAACTGGATAACGAATCAAGGTGTAGCGCGCAGCGTCAACGCCAACTTTTTCAACGAGCTCTTCGAGAGTGATAATTGTGCCGGCGCGCTTAGAGAGTTTTACTTCTTCGCCGCCTTCCATAATCTTTACTAGCTGGCCAATTAAGACATGTACGTTGTATTCAGGGTCATCTCCGGCGCAAGCAGCAGTGGCTTTTAGGCGCCCAACATAGCCATGGTGATCAGCACCCAACATATAGATACAGATATCAAAGCCACGCTCGCGCTTATTAATGTAATAAGCGGTATCTGATGAGAAATAGGTATACGAACCATCGCTTTTAATTAAAACTCGATCTTTGTCGTCACCGTAGTCAGTAGTGCGCAGCCAGGTAGCGTCTTCGAGTTCGAAAACGTGGCCTTGTTTACGCAATTTATCCATACCGTGTTCGACTGCGCCACTTTCGTGCAAAGTGCGTTCAGAGAACCAAACATCGAAATGAGTTTGGAATGTTTCAAGCACGCCTTGCTGCTGAGCAAGTTGTAATTTATATGCGCGCTCGCGGAACTCGGTCGTTCGTGATGCACCTGATAAATCCAAAATACTTTTATCTGCAGCAACTAAAGTTTTGGCTAAGTCGCCAATGTATTCACCTTGGTAACCATTTTCCGGAATTGGTAAACCAAGGGCTGCGGCTTCAACTGAGGCACCGAATAAATCCATCTGGTTTCCGCGATCGTTGATGTAAAACTCTTGCGTTACTTTCGCGCCGGCTGCAGCGAGTACGCGACCGAGTGCATCGCCGACCGCTGCCCAACGTGTATGACCTAAATGAAGTGGACCAGTTGGATTCGCACTAATAAATTCAAGGTTGATGCTTACGCCATTAAGCGAATTACCGTGACCGTACTTATCGCCTGCAGTTAAAATTGCCCGAACTAATTCGGCTTGGCTAGCACGATTTAAAGTAATGTTAATAAAACCTGGGCCAGCAATATCAACTGAAGTAATTGCATCAAGTGCCGTTAAATCGGCGGCAATTATTTTTGCTACTTCTTGCGGGGCGATGCCAGCAGCTTTAGCTAATTGCAACGCAATCGAAGTTGCGTAATCGCCATGGTCGCGATTTTTAGGCCGCTCGAGCCGAACGCTGGCGGGAACTTCGCCGGTGAAAGCCCCCCGGGCGATTGCCTGCGCGACTACGCCCAAGATGTGCGCCTCGAGGGCGGTTTGCGCATCTTGCGTAGATTCGCTGGTGCTGATTTCTGGGCTCACCGCGCAAGGTTACCGTTACACCTATCTATCTTGCTTCTATCCCTTGGTTACCCCTATTTCCGCGCAGTATCCGTATAGGAGCTCAGGTTTTCGCCGATTTTTTAGGAGTTTTGAGCCAAGTTAACAGTTACCAAATTGTTAGCGACTAAGTGTCATTTGTCCGATTTCTCCTAGTGCGTTTTCTGAGAATTAGGTCTACTTTCGGATCAGGTTTCATCCTCTTCATCTGGTTGAAAAAAGTTTCACCAGGGATGTGCCACCTTTCGAAAGGTTATCAATCTATGTCAAAGCGCCGTATTGCGTTCACTGCAGTTATTGCTGCAGTTGCAATCGCACTAACAGGTTGTTCAAATAGCGACGAAGCCGCAGATGGTTTCGTTGGCGTAATCCTTCCTGATGCTGGAGTTAAGGTCGATATCCAGAATGCAAATGGCGATAAGGCCGCATTCCAGACAATTGCTGATCAAATGCTTTCAGCTGGTGCCAAGGTTCTAATCATGGTTAACCTAGATTCAGATTCAGCTAAGGCTGTTCAGGATAAGGCTGCAGATCAAGGCGTTCCAACAATTGACTACGACCGTCTAACACTTAACGGTTCAGCTTCATACTACGTTTCATTCGATAACGAAGCAGTTGGTCGTCTACAAGGTGAAGGCATCAAGGCATGTCTAGATGCTGCTGGTAA
>JBILXJ010000017.1:0-14879 GCA_044378655.1 Candidatus Planktophila sp.
AAAGTGGCTGACTTTATTATTCTTGATCGAAATCCGATTGAAACTAAACCGCATGAGGTTCGAGATATAAAAGTCTTAGCTACTTACCGCAAAGGCGAGAAAGTTTTAATTAGTTAAATTCCAAAGCGCAAGAACAGCCAGCGCTGCTTCTTCACCCTTGTTGCCAATTCCAAGACCAACATTTGAGCGCTCGACGGCTTGCGTTAAGTTGTCACACATCAATACGCCAAAACCAACTGGCTTTGATTTCTCTAGTGAAACTTGCATTACGCCGTTGGTAACTCCTTGGCAGATGTAGTCAAAGTGCGCAGTATCTCCGCGCATGACTAAACCAAGAACCACTGCGCCATCAAAACCTTGATCAAGCTTTAGTTGAGCAGCAAGTGGCAGTTCGAAAGAACCAGAAACTGTGAAAGTTTCATATTCGACTTGTGCTGCTTTGAAAATCAACTCGGCACCCGCGGCTAAGTTGTCGCAGATTTCCGGGTGCCATTGCGCTGAAATAATGGCTACTTTCTTGCCTTTTAGCGCCTTTAGATTAAGTGATTCCAAAGTTGGTGATGTTCCGGCCATTAGATCTCCCCTAACATGTGCTTCATTTTATCCTTCTTGGTTAGCAAATAAGAGCGATTGAACTGATTAACAGCCGGCGCTACTGCGACTACTTGTACGGTTCTGCCGCTATTTACAATCGCATCAACTTTTGCTTGGTTGTTAGTTATCAACTCGACATCCTTGATTGCTAATTGATCCAAGATTGAGATCAAATCTTGCCAGTTACGTGAATCATTCTCGTGGCCTAATTCAAGATTCGCTGAGATGGTATCTGCACCTGCATCTTGTAATTGATAGGCCTTGATCTTTTCACTTAAACCGATGCCACGACCTTCTTGGCCGCGCAGATAGATGATGTAGCCAGAACCTTTTTGGGCAATCAAGTCAAATGAACGCTTTAACTGTTCGCCACAATCACAACGAAGTGAACCAAAGGCATCACCAGTTAAGCATTCCGAATGCGCCCTGATCAGAGTTTGATCTGCATGATTAGCTACATTGCCGAATTTTAAAACTGCGTGATCAACACCGGCATCGCCTTCAATTGTGGCAATCTGCCAACTACCAGTCTCGTGCGGCAACTGTGCCCATTTAAGTTCTTCTACCAATGCTGGATCCTTAGGCAAATTTGCAATCGCAAACTTAGTCAGATCCTCGATGGTAATAACTGGAATCTTGAATTCGGCTGCAAAATCAAAAAGCTGCTGGCCCTTCATCACTGTGCCATCGTCATTTACTAACTCAGATAAAACCCCAGACTCACCTTGGTCAGCTAGTTGGCAAAGTGCTAATCCTGCTTCGGTATGACCACTTCGACCCGCTAAACCTGCTGGGTGGGCAATTAATGGGAATACGTGGCCCGGGCGAATGAAGTCAGCGGCTTTGCTTGTGCTTGCCGCCAATGTGCGCACAGTATTTGCACGTTCCGTAGCGCTAATTCCAGTAGTTAAGCCTGCTTTAGCATCGATCGAAATAGTAAAAGCAGTACGACGAAGATCTTCATTCTCTCGAACCATCATCGGTAAATTCAAATCTTTGGCTCGCTGGGCGCTTATTGCCGAGCAGATGATTCCGGAAGTATGGCGAATCAAAAATGCCATGTCCTGGTCAGTGATTTTTTCGCCCGAGATAATCAAATCTCCCTCGTTTTCGCGATTCTCATCATCAATCACGATCAGGAATTTGCCTTGGGCAAAGATCTCTACCGCTTGGGCGATGTTCTTAAGGGTTCTATCCATTTTGATTATCTCTTTTAGTTAGTCGTTCAACATATTTAGCTAAAACATCAACTTCAATATTCACTAGATCGCCAGGTTTCTTAACTGACAAATTTGTCTTAGCCAGAGTCTCTGGAATCAGCCAGACGGTAATTTGATTTAAGTCATCAGCAACAGAACCCACGGTCAGTGAAACGCCGTCGATGCAGATTGATCCTTGCGGAACTACATATTTCATCAGCTCACTCGGAAATTGGATATCCATCTGAAGCCATTTCTCGCCAGGGTTTAGTAGCGCGATTGAGCCAGTGCCATCAATATGACCTTGCACGATATGGCCACCCAGACGTGAGCTAACGAGTGCTGCTCGTTCAAGATTTACCACATCGCCTGCCTGCAGATTCTGCAGTGAAGTTAGCTTAAGAGTTTGTGTCATCACATCAACCGAGAACGACTCTCTACCAAGATTGGTCACAGTCAGGCAAGTACCGTTTACTGATACCGAATCACCGATATTTAATTGATCAGCAAATGGCACTGAAGCAAAAGTTATTACTGCTGAGTCAGCTGCCATTTCGATGCCTGCTACTTTTCCCAAGCTTTCAACTAAACCTGTAAACATTTAGATCCCCGTCTCTTTAGTCAAAGTGATCTTTAAATCATTTCCGAATTGCGCTACATCTCTGATTAAAAAGTCCATTTTTTCCTTGATATTGGTTGCTCCCAGATCACCGATAAAAGATTGACCAGAACCAAGCAAACTGGCGGCTTGGAAGATGATCAATTCATCAATCAGTCCAGCTTTAAGTAGCGCGGTTCCTAATTCACTGCCTGATTCAACAAAGACTTGATTGAAGTCGCGCTCAGCGCATAGCTTTAATAGCTCGGCAAAGTCATGAGTGCGCAGGAATACAGTCTCGGCGGCATCATCATGCAAATTGAACTCACTTGGAATCTCACGTAGACCCATCACGATTCTGACCGGGTTGCTCTGCCTGGTTGTTTCTAGATCTCTAGGAATCAGATTTGGATTATCAGCTAGCGCTGTTGCGGTGCCAATTAAAATTGCACTGCTCTCAGAACGTAGCTTGCTAACTTCTGCCCGTGATTCTGGGCCAGTAATCCATTTTGAACTGCCATCGATTGCAGCTGTTCGACCATCAAGAGTTGTGGCAATTTTCCAAATGAAATAAGGGCGATTGTTTTTAATTCTATGTAGCCAGGCTCTATTGCAATTTGAAATTTCCGGAACATTATTGAAAATAACTTCTATGCCGGCAGCTTCGAGTGCTTTGGCTCCCCCGCTTGCTAACGGGTTAGGGTCGCGCACTGCGTAAACAACTTTCGTGATGCCGTATTTAATGATTGCTTCAGTACATGGTCCAGTCTTGCCCTGATGGTTGCAAGGTTCCAGAGTTACAAAAAGCGTTGCACCTTTTGCTAACTGGCCAGCTTGTTCTAACGCAACAACTTCGGCATGAGGCCCACTCTTGTGATAACCCTCGCCAATAATTTTGCCTTCAGAATCTACGATTACAGCTCCGACAATTGGATTTGAACCAGTTAAACCTAAGCCAAGGCAGGCTAATTCATTAGCTCGCTTGAGCATTGAAATATCTAACTCGCTAATGTCGCACCTCCCTAAGAAATCTTTAGTAGCGATTTCCGGGGTGCTTAATTCGCGCTCAGAAATTTAAAACTGAGCGCCAAACCTAGGCAGGCATGGGTAGCCCACCTAAATAATGTTTCCTCTCATCCGGACTTTAACCGTCGGTCTTGGAATTACACCAAGTCCACCGAGCGCTGGATGCGTTCGGGTCGCAGACTTTCACTGCCGGTTCGGAATTACACCGACCCCGGAAACAATTGCTTAACGTTAGCACGGCGAGAGATGGCCTCGCGATCAGCAGGAACTGGGCCATACGTAGTAGTTCGCTGGCGCGCAGGGCGGTTAGCTAAGTGCGCGATTTCTTCTAACTCGGCAACTGAGCGAAGTGAGCCGTTGGTGCTGCCCGCCATGCGACTAATTGTTTCTTCCATCAAGGTGCCGCCGATGTCATTAACGCCACCAGCTAATAATGAAAGAACGCCATCGGGGCCATTTAAACCTAACTTAACCCAAGAACATTGAATATTGTTTATCGAACCAGCTAATAACAATCTGGCCATTGCATGCACAACTCGATTTTCACGAACTGTTGGGCCAGGCCGAGCAACACCAGCTAAATAAATTGGCGATGAGTAATGCACAAATGGCAGTGGCACAAATTCAGTAAAGCCACCTGTCTCATCTTGCAAATTTCTAATGGTGAGAATGTGGTCATACCAATGCGATTCACTATCAACGTGGCCATACATCATGGTTGCTGAAGATTTAATGCCAAGTAGATGTGCTTCACGCACAATCTCTAGCCAAGCTTTTGCCGGCAACTTTCCTTTAGTCAGAATCCAGCGAATCTCATCATCTAAAATTTCAGCAGCCGTGCCAGGAATAGTGCCAAGACCAGCAGCTTTAGCTCGCTCTAGCCACTCTTTATAACTGATACCAAGTTTTATCGCACCGCTGAAAATTTCCATCGGGGAAAATGCATGGATATGCATATCGGGTGCTACTTCTTTAACTGCCTTAGCAACCTCAAAGTAAATATCGCCAGGTAAATCAGGGTGAATGCCAGCCTGCATACATACTTCATTTGCACCTAGTAACCAGGCCTCATTAACTCTGGACTTAATTTCATCGATTGATAGCAAATAAGAATCAGCATCAGTTTTGCGTTGCGCAAAAGCGCAGAATCGACAGCCGGTATAACAAACATTTGTAAAATTAATATTTCGATTAACTACATATGTAACATCATCGCCAACTAGTTCGGCGCGTTTTTCATCGGCTGCCTTAACCAATAGCTCAAGTTCTGGGCCATCTGCGGCAAAGAGAGTTAGCGCTTCGGCCCTAGTAATTGACCTCGGATTATCCACAACTTTAGAAAGGGCCGCCACAAAAGAAGATTTGATAAAGGCCGAACTAGAAGTATCTAACGACTTAAGTTTTTCAGAAATGCTCTGCCAGTCACCATAAATAGAATCAAAATCAGAGCGCGAATCTGCTTCGCGGCCGGCCGTATCAATAGTGTTACCTAGATCTGTTCGGCCAATGCTTTGCAGGCTCTCGCCACTTTCCTGCCAAGGCGTACCGACTGGAATTACTTTTGCGATTGCTAAACCTGAAAGGTCAGCTAACGCAGCAATGTGTCCCTTTAGCTTTGGATCAACCCAGCGCTCTGGAGAAAGAACATAATTTGAATAAATTGTTAGCCGTGGTTTTAATTCAAAACCAGCCAACTTACTTTGCTGCGCTAGTAGTTCAATCTCTGGCCATGGTCGTTCAGGGTTTACGTGATCGGCGGTAATTGGTGAAACCCCACCCCAGTCATCAATTCCGGCAGAAATAAGTTCGGCAAATTCAGAAGGTTCAGATAAATTCGGTGGTGCTTGAATTCGCATGCGTGGCCCAAAGATCAATCTAGCAACTGCAATGCAAGCTAGATATTCCTGGCGATCGGCATCTGGCGAATTTCGCATCGCGGTATCTTCTTTTGCCCGGAAATTCTGAATAATGATTTCTTGAATATGTCCGTAAGTTTTGGCGATTTCGGCCAACTTTAGAAGTGAGTCAGCACGTTCAGTTATTGATTCACCAATGCCAACCAAGATTCCAGTAGTAAATGGAATGTTTAGTTTTCCGGCATCTTCTATGGTGCGCAGTCTTACCGCTGGATCTTTATCTGGGCTACCGAAGTGAACTTCGCCTTTTTCAGTAAATAGTCTGGTGGCCGAAGTTTCCAGCATCATTCCCATGCTTGCTGCAACTGGTCGCAATCTAGACATTTCTTCAAAGCTCATCACGCCTGGATTTAGATGTGGCAACAACCCGGTTTCTTCGAGAACTGCAATGGCGCAAGCTCGTAAGTAATCTAAAGTTGAAGAGTAACCGCGCTCGGATAACCAATCGGCTGCAACATCCCAGCGATCTTCGGGGCGATCGCCCAGAGTAAATAGCGCTTCAAGACAACCAGCCTTTGCGCCTTCCTTGGCAATCGCAACTACTTCGGAAATTTCAAAATAGGCAGCAGGTAAATGATTAGGGGTGGTGGCAAATGTGCAGTAATGACAACGATCGCGACACAACCGAGTTAGCGGGATAAAAACTTTTGGTGAATAAGTTATGACACCTGGTCGGCCAAGTTCGATCAGTCCAGCATCTCGAAATCGAGCGGCTGCCTCGCACAATTGAGTGAGCGCTTCATCGCGGGCGCTGAGTAGAACTGAGATTTCATCGATATTTAGAGTTGCGGCATCGCTAGCCCGGCGAAGGGCGCGACGCATAGAACTCTCGATGACTAGCCTCCAGCTTCTTTCTAGAGTTGGAGAATACTTGATTTCTAGGTTTTCGCAGGTTTGTTCCATTAATCAATTATTTTCCCGCTCGAAAAAGTGAGGCTAATTAAATTAGGTCTAAACTGGATTTATGAGCAACTTATTTGATCCCATCATCCTTCGTGGCTTAACAATCAAAAACCGAGTTTGGGTAAGTCCGATGTGTCAGTACTCGGCAACAGATGGCGTTGTGGGCGATTGGCACATGGCGCACTTAGGAGCATTTGCAACTGGTGAAGCTGGTTTAGTTATGGCCGAAGCATCTGGTGTTGTGCCGGAAGGGCGAATCTCGATTGCTTGCCCTGGAATCTATAACGAAAAACAAGTTGCGGCCTTTAAGAAGATTAATGACTTCGCACATACCCAAGGTGTTGCGATGGGAATTCAATTGGCTCATGCAGGTCGTAAAGGTTCAACCATGCGACCAACTGATGATCATTTAATTGCAACACCTGCCGAAGGTGGTTGGACTACACATTCGGCATCAGCGCAGGCTTATCACGGTATGCCCGAGCCTCACGCACTAACAGTTGCTCAGATTCATCAGCTAGTAAAAGATTTTGCGCATGCTGCTAAGAATGCAATAAAGGCCGGCTTTGATGTAATTGAGATTCATGCCGCACATGGTTATTTGTTACACCAGTTCTATTCTCCGCTCTCTAACTTGCGAACCGACGAATACGGTGGGTCTTTTGAAAATCGGGTGCGATTCCTGATTGAAGTTGCAACAGCTGTGCGCAAGGCGATTCCAGATTCAACTCCACTGTTTATTCGTATTTCAGCTAGTGACTGGAGCGATGAAGGTTGGCAGATTATTGATTCGGTTGAACTTTGTAAGCAGCTTAAGGAAATTGGCGTTGATCTAATCGATGTTTCATCTGGTGGCAATTTGCATAACGCACCGATTAAGCCAGTGCCTGGCTACCAAGTGCCATTTGCCCATGCAATAAAGGTTGAATCGGATATAGCAGTTGCAGCAGTTGGCGCAATTACTGACCCACATCAAGCACAGGAAATCATCAACTCAAATAAAGCTGATGCGGTGTTTTTAGCCCGCGCGATGATTAGAAATCCACGTTGGGCTATGGCTGCTGCTGAAGAGCTTAAGGAAATGATTGATTGGCCAGCGCCGCTAGAGCGTGGCCGTACTTTTAAAGGTTAAGTAGTTTAAGAAACTGAAATAACGTCTACGACGAAAATCAAAGTTTCATTTGGTCCAATAGGACCGCCACCAGCTGCGCCATAACCAAGTTCAGCCGGAATAACTAGCAAGCGACGACCGCCCTCTTTCATTCCTGGAATACCTTGCTGCCAACCAGCGATTACGCCAGACAGTGGGAATGTGGCTGGAGATCCGCCGTCCCAAGATGATTCAACAACTTGGCCAGTTGACCAAGCCATTAGCGTGTAATGAACTGTCAGAGTTGAAGAAGCAACTGCTTCTTTGCCAGTACCAACAATGATGTCGTTGGTAACTAGCGTTGTTGGGGCCGCACCTTCTGGCGCGCCAATTACTGGCTTGCTCCCAGCTGCACCTGAAACTGCTGGGTTAGTTGCTGTTGCATCGTTTGACACTGATTTAGCTCCACATCCGGTAAGTGTTGAAAGAGTTAACAAAATTGAAAGCGAAATTAAAGTGGCCTTCTTTGTACGTGTCATTATTCGTTTCCAATCTCTTTAATTAAGTCGAAGTCGCCGCCACCAAGTTGGCCTTGGGCACGGTAAAGCTCTAGTTTTGCACGAGTATCGGCAATATCTAAATTGCGCATGGTTAATTGACCGATGCGATCGGTTGGGCCAAAGGCCGCATCGTCAGTGCGTTCCATCGATAACTTATCTGGGTGGTAGCTAAGTGCTGGGCCAGTTGTATTAATAATTGAGAAATCATCGCCGCGACGTAAGCGAATAGTTACGGTGCCGGTAACGGCCGAGGCCACCCAGCGAGTTAAAGATTCGCGCAACATAAGTGCTTGTGGGTCAAACCAACGACCTTCATAGAGCAAGCGACCTAAGCGACGGCCTTCGGCGTGATAGTTAGCGATGGTGTCTTCGTTGTGAATCGCACTTATTAAGCGCTCGTACGCGATAAAGAGCAGCGCCATTCCGGGTGCTTCGTAAATGCCGCGACTTTTAGCTTCAATAATTCGATTTTCAATCTGATCTGCCATACCTAAACCATGGCGACCACCAATTGCATTAGCTTCATTCATTAAAGCGACGACATCATCGATGCGCTTACCGTTAATGGCAATTGGGCGACCTTGGGCATATTCAATAGTCACATCTTCGGAATCGATCTTTACAGCTGGATCCCAGAACTTAACGCCCATGATTGGTTGTACTAATTCAATCGAGGAATCTAGGAGTTCTAGGCTCTTGGCTTCATGCGTTGCGCCCAAGATATTGGCATCGGTTGAATAAGCCTTTTCGGTGCTATCGCGATAAGGCAAGTTATTTGCAACTAACCATTCGGACATTTCTTTACGGCCACCAAGTTCGGTAACGAAATCAGTATCTAACCAAGGCTTGTAGATTTTAAGATTCGGATTGGCAAGAAGACCATAACGATAGAAGCGCTCGATGTCGTTGCCCTTATAAGTCGAACCATCGCCCCAAATTGAAACTGAGTCTTGCAACATGGCGCGCACTAAAAGTGTGCCGGTAACTGCGCGGCCTAGTGGCGTGGTGTTGAAATATTGTTTTCCACCAGAGCGAATATGGAAAGCTCCACAAGCAATCGCTGCTAAACCTTCTTCAACGAGTGCGGTCTTGCAATCAACTAGGCGTGAAATTTCAGCGCCATACTCTTTCGCACGATCTGGCACTGAATCAATATCCGGCTCGTCATATTGGCCAAGGTCTGCGGTATAGGTGCATGGAACTGCACCCTTTGCACGCATCCAGGCAACTGCCACTGAGGTATCGAGACCGCCCGAAAAGGCGATTCCGACTCGTTGGCCGACTGGAAGTGAGGCTAAGACTTTAGACATAGGTACATCCTAACTTAAGTGAATTGATCGATTCGTCTGTAATAATCGTTATGAATCTGAGATTAAGCATCTGCGTTACATTTCCGCCTTACTTTGATGGCGAAGTGGCCAAAAGTTAGGTTTATGCCATGACTCCGGCCAGCGCTACCGATAATAAATGGTGGCAAGAAGCCGTTATTTATCAGATCTACCCTCGCTCATTTTTTGATAGCAATGGCGATGGCGAAGGCGACCTGCCTGGCATCACACAAAAACTTCAATATGTAGCTGATCTTGGTGTCGATGCAATTTGGTTGAGCCCATTTTTTACTTCGCCCAATAGAGATGGTGGCTATGACGTTGCAGACCCACGCGACGTAGACCCTCGCTTTGGAAATTTAGCTGATGCAAAGTTAATGATTAATAAAGCTCATGAGCTGGGCTTAAAAGTTCTGGTAGATATTGTGCCAAATCATTTTTCTTCAGAGCACGAATGGTTTAAGGCCGCAGTAAATGCCGCTCCAGGTTCTAAAGAACGTGCGCGTTTTCATTTCTATGATGCCAAAGCAGATGGAACTCCCCCAAATAACTGGATCTCACTCTTTGGTGGCCCAGCCTGGACCCAAGTTGCCGATGGTCAGTACTACTTGCATCTCTTTGATTCTTCACAACCTGATTTAAATTGGGAAAATCCGGAAGTTGATGCAGACTTCAAGGAAACCATTTCATTCTGGGTAAAGATGGGCGCTGATGGCTTTCGTATTGATGTTGCGCACGGATTAGTCAAAGAAAATATCCTCACCGACCACCATGACCCGAAAGGGCTATCTGAGGCACTTCGGATAGATGTTGATATGGAAATTGAAAAGCGTGAAGCATTGCTTGCATCGGTGCCATTTTTTGATCGAGCAGGTGTTCATGAGATTTACCGCTCTTGGCGTAAACACTTTGATTCATTTGGTAAACCAATTATGGCCGTTGCCGAGGCTTGGGTTCATCCGCCAGTCAATGGCGTTGCTTATGTTCGCCCAGATGAACTGCATCAAGTTTTTAACTTCGATTTATTGATTGCACCCTTTGAAGCCAAGACTCTATTTAGATTGATTAACAACACGATCGAGATGCTAAAGAGCGTTGATGCATATCCGACTTGGGCGATTAGTAATCATGATTCGCCACGCGTTGCCTCTCGTGTAGGTGCCGAAGAAGCACGCGCATTGGCGCTTTTCCTTTTTGCTTTGCCTGGTTCTTGTTATGTATATAACGGTCAAGAACTAGGTCTGCCTGATGCTGAATTAGCCGATAGCGATCGACAAGATCCATCATTTCTGCGCACCAACGGTGAAACCAAAGGTCGCGATGGTGCTCGAGTACCGATGCCGTGGTCTGGCCAAGAAAGTCCATTTGGTTTTTCAGCTGGAAAACCATGGCTGCCACTTCCAGCGAGTTGGAAGAATTTAACTGTTGAGTCTCAAGTTAGCGATAGCCAAAGTTCGCTTTCGCTCTACCGCGACGCACTTTCCCAGCGAGCTAAACTTTTAGGTGGCAGCAATGGCTTCACTTGGGATACCAGCAGAATTGACGAAGGCGTACTTGGATTTTCGCGCAACGGGGCTCAGGTTTACTTAAATACGGGCGATCAATCCATAACGCTGCCGGCGCGTGAATTAATTCTTTCGTCTGACGGTTCTAAAACCTGTGAAAATGGTGAGTTGGAACTCAAAAAGGGGCGCGCCGTCTGGTTCACGTTATAAGAATTACCAGCAATCTGTAAGGTTGCGCCATGGAATCGTCTACGACTTGGTTTGTAACAATTGGCATCCTTTCAGCAGTTATTGCCTTCGACTTAATAATCGCAATTCTGCGTAGAAATCAGGAGACCACTACAACTGAAGCTGCAATCTGGACTGTCATCTATGTGTCCGCCGCAATTGCCTTTGGTTACTTCATGCCTAACTGGACCCCAAGTGAGACAGCTCAAAAGGAGTTCTTCGCAGGTTGGCTAACCGAGTACGCACTTTCCGTTGACAACATCTTTGTATTTGTAATTATTTTAAGTCGCCTGCAGATTGATAAAACCAAACAACAGTTAGTGCTTCTGTTGGGAATCATTATTGCTCTGGTATTGCGTGGCATCTTTATCGCAGCCGGAACTGCAATTATTACTCGCTTCTCAAGTGCTTTCTTCTTATTCGGAGCATTCTTGATCTATACCGCTTATCGATTGTTAATTGAAAAAGAAGATGATGAAGTAACCCCGGATGACAGCAAGATTGTGAAATTCTTGCGAGCAAAAGGCGCTTCAACTTTTACGATTGCGCTGCTTACTCTGGGCCTAACAGACTTAGTTTTCGCACTTGACTCAATTCCGGCAATCTTCGGAATCACTAAAGACCCTTACATTGTGGCAACTGCCAATATCTTTGCGCTTATGGGTTTACGTCAACTCTATTTCTTATTACAAGGACTACTATCAAGATTAGTTTTTCTCTCAAAAGGACTCTCAATTATCTTGGCATTTATTGGCGTCAAAATGTTCTTCGAAGCTTTCCACGGTATCGGAATTCACGAGATTGCCGGCATTGAATTGCCTCACGTTTCGATCGAGCTCAGCCTGGGCATAATTGTTGGAACCTTATTGATTACCGCAGTAGCAAGCCTCACCGCTACCCGTAAAGATGGTTCAGAGATTATTTAAATCAATTGCCCGATCTCGTAAAGTGTCTCGACCGTGCTCTTTGGCGCGTTCATGCGCTTTGCGGATTTGAAGTTCGAAGCTGGCAATAGCTTTATCAAAGGCTGCTACACCATTAAATTCAGCAGCTTCGGCGCGCAATAGGGGGCCAGCGCCTCTAGAAGTAATAACCACTTTATGATCGTGTTTTCCTTGATGGGGGTTTTTCTCTTCGATAACTTCAACTTCGACTCGATCAATTTTAACGTTAAATCTTGCTAACGCTTTAAGTTTATCATGAACAATCCCTTTGAAATCTTCGGCAACCTGGGCATTTCTCAAATGAATGATAATTTCCATGTACCTACTGTGGCACTAAGTCGTGCACAATGGAAGTACTAAAGCGGTAGCGCGAATGTGGCGAGAGTTAACCCTAAGGCTAGCAAAACTGACTGCGCCAGAATTGTTAGCGCAGTTTTACGATCTGCTTTCTTAGCCACAGGATCTGAGACTCGAGAGATCTGCCCCAGCTTGCCAAAGTTGAAAGTTCCCATAAATCCATAAGCCAGACAAAATTTCTTGCGCGATTGAATAAATCCAATAGCGAAAACCATTAGTGGAAAGAAAAGTGAAATGCGGGCACTGCGTGCGGCATCAGTATTTAGTAACCCAACCAAAGATGTCGCTGAGATTACTGCTCCGGCGAGTGCGACAACTTGGCGGCGGCGAACTTCGCCATTGCCAATGTTGCAACTACCAGCGATATATTCCTGGCTCAATTAAGCGACTTCAGATTCTTCTTCATCGATCCAGGCATCAACTTTCGTCTCATCTTGCTTGTCTACCCACGAGAGAAATGAGCCAATGGCGCGAAAAGCCAATAGAGCTACGCCGACTACTCCGACGAATCGCTTAATTGCTTTTAACATGAGTTAAAAATACTCCTATTGGTTAAATTTTGTCTAATGAAGCTGTGATGTCATCCCATAAATCATCGACATCTTCGCAGCCGACTGAGAATCGGATTAAAGACTCTGAGATTTTGTGGCTTTCAGTCGCCCAGCGGCGGCGGCGTTCCCACATAGATTCAATCCCGCCGAGGCTAGTTGTGTTGGTAATGATCGTTGCGCTCTGGGTAACTAGATCTGTACCAGCAGCATCACAGGTCAATTCAAATGAAATCATGCCGCCGAAGCCTGGGTAGCGAACTTTGCTTACCTTGGTATGGCCAGCTAAACGTTTAGCGAGTTCTTTGGCGTTGGCTTCAGCTGCTCTAAATCGCAATGGAAAAGTACGGATTCCGCGCAGGGCCAACCAAACTTCGAAGGGGCCAGGAATCGCGCCACTTAACTTACGAACATCACCCAATCGCTTAAGCAGAGCCGGATCATTGGTGGAAACTGAACCCAAAATAACATCGCTATGACCCGCAAAGTACTTTGTCACTGAGTGCATTACAAAATCTGCGCCGAATTCAAGTGGCTTCTGAGTTAATGGTGTGGCCAGGGTGTTATCTACCGCGACTCCAACGCCTAACTTTTTTGCACCAGCAATGATTGCTTTTAAGTCCACGTGTTCTAGGGCTGGATTAGTCGGTGATTCGAGCCAAAGAAGCGCTGCCCCTTTTGCGGCTTCTAAGACTGCAGCGGTGTTTGTTGCTTCAACAAAGCGAACCTCAAGTCGGCCGCTTTCGTGATAACCCTTAAGTAGCGCAGCGATGCCTTGATAACCTTCATCGGAAAGAACAACTGGTGCGCCAATTGGAAGTAAATTAAATATCGCACTCCCTGCGGCTTGCCCTGATGCAAAAACTAAAGTGTCGCCACCTTCAAGAGCACTGATTGCACTTTCTAGCGCAGTCCAAGTTTCATTTCCGTAGCGACCATAACCAATTGGGCCGCCGGCATGAAAAGTTGAGTTAAGCGCGATAGGCGTATTTAGTTCACCATCTGGTTCGGGAACTGGGCGACCAGCGCTAATCGCAAGTGTTTCTGGCTTTAACTTTTTATCAGAACTCATAGCTGAAAGCCTATTACTTTTTTACTTTCCAAGAACGGCCATTGCCGCATTATGGCCAGGGATTCCGCTCACTCCCCCGCCTCGTTGCGCACCTGCGCCACAAATAAAGATTCGGGGATCATCAGTTTCGACGCCCCAGCGCCGGCTGTCGCCATCTTCGCGAAACGGAAAAGTTAGGTCTTTATGGAAAATATTTCCCCGTGGCAAGGAGATCGCATCTTCTAAATCCAACGGTGTCTTGGCTTCAATGCATGGCGAACCATCACTATTGCGAGCGATAATTTCAGAGATCGGGTCAACTAAATACTTATCTAATTCGGCGATGAAGCCAGCTAAAGCCGTGGCCTTGGTGGCCTCGTTATTAGCATCGAAAAGTTCAGCTGGCGTGTGTAAGCCAAAGAGGGTCAAGGTTTGATAACCAGCAGCTTGTAGCTCGGGGCTTAAAATTGATGGGTCGGACAAAGTATGGCAATACATTTCAGATGGGAAACAAGTAGGCAATTTTCCGGCCTTGCTCTCTTGGTAAGAAGTTTCGAGCTGAGAGTATTTCTCGCTGATATGAAAAGTTCCGGCAAATGCTAACTCAGGTGCGATGCCACTTTTTAGCCTTGGCATTTTCTTTAATAACATATTAATTTTGAATTGCGCACCCGACAAACTTGCGGGTTGAGCTTTGCCACGTAGCTCAGCTAGAACCTGTGGAGCTGCGTTAGAGAGTAAATGACTGGCGACAAATTGATCGCCGTTTTCAATTGTTGCAGTTACTGCATCTGAGTTGCTCTCGATAGCAGTCACTTTGCAGTTCGTGTAAATCTCAACTCCGGCTGCTCGAGCAACTCGTTCTAGCTCATTGACTAGCGCCCCCATGCCACCTTTAGGAACTTTCCACTCACCAGTGCCGTTGCCAATCAGGTGATAGAGAAAGCAAATATTAGCCAATAGATCATCTGCTGATACATGTGTGCCGATCAGCGCATCAGTTAATACGACGCCTTTAACTAGATCACTCTT
>JBILXJ010000018.1:0-14866 GCA_044378655.1 Candidatus Planktophila sp.
GGAAGAAACTTTGGTCGTGATCTTTAATCTCAACTTCGCCAGCTTTTTCACCACGAGATTCGGCAAACTTGCGCATTAACTCTTCTTCGGCCTTATTTAATTTAGTTGGGGTCTTTACTTCGACATGAACAATCAGATCGCCACGTGTGCCACGACGCAGGTGAGTCATTCCCTTGCCCTTAACCGTAATGGTGGCGCCACTTTGAGTGCCTGGCTTAACTTCTACCTCGATTGGGCCATCTAGAGATTCAACTTTTACCTTTGTGCCAAGCGTTGCAGCAGCCATTGATACGGCCAGCGCTAAATGCAAGTTATCGCCTTCGCGCATCAAAGTTTCGTGCGCAGTTTCGACGATTTCTACATATAAATCACCGGCTGGGCCACCGCCGGCACCAACTTCGCCACGACCAGACATCTGAATTCGATTGCCAGTTTCAACTCCGGCTGGAACTTTAATATCAATTGTTTGACGTGCGCGTACTCGACCATCGCCCGAACATTCGCGGCATGGGTTTGGAATTGTCGAACCGTATCCCCCGCAATTGTTACAAGGACGCGATGTCATAACTTGACCAATAAATGACCTAGTTACTTGTTGAGTTTCGCCGCGACCTTTACAGATCGGACAAGTTTGCGGAGTTGAATTATCCGCGCATCCGCTACCGGTGCACTTAGAACAAACAACTGCGCTTTCCAAAGTAATAGTGCGCTCAGTTCCGAAACAAGCTTCATTTAAATCCACTTCGATACGAATCAACGCATCTTGACCAGCTCGCATACGTGGTCGGGGACCACGATTTGCGGTGCCGCCACCAAAGAATGCATCCATGATGTCGCTGAATCCACCTGCGTTACCAAAACCACCGAAGCCACCCATGTTGCTTCCGCCCATGTCGTATTGCTGGCGCTTTTGTGGATCACTTAAAGTGTCATAGGCAGCAGTAACTTCTTTAAACTTTTCCTGAATCGCTGGATCTGGATTTACATCGGGGTGTAATTCACGAGCAAGTTTGCGATACGCCTTCTTTATTTCATCGCCAGATGCATCGCGCGATACACCCAACGCTTCGTAATGATCTGCCACTTATGCACCCTCTGTTAAATATCGACTGATGTATCTGGCAACTGCGCCAACAGTTGCCATTGAACTGGCGTAATCCATGCGGGTTGGCCCCAGGATTCCAAGCGCGCCCAAAGGAGAATTATCTATGCCATAGCCAACTGTTACCAAACTCGTTTGCTGCAGATTAGCTACCTGCTGCTCATGACCGATGCGCACTTTAACGCTCTCGTTAGCATCACCAAGTAGGCGTAATAGAACCACTTGCTCTTCTAACGCCTCTAGCACTGGGTGGATCTGAGTCGAGAAATCTTCGCTAAAGCGGGCTAAATTCGCAGTTCCGGCCAAAACAATCTTCTCTTCTGGTCGTTCCATAGACATTTCTAGAAGAGCCGAGATCAGAAGCGCCACATCTTTACGTTCATGTGCCGAGTAAATATCCATGATGCCAGTAATTCGATCGGCAACTTCTGGCAAGCGATAACCAGCAAGTGCGTTATTGATTTGATTACGCAAGCTGGCAATGAAAATATCATTAACGTCGCTACTTAGTTCAATCACTCGTTGTTCAACGCGACCTGAGTCAGTAATCAAAATCATCATCATGCGCGAAGTAGTCAGCGAAACCAACTCAACGTGACGCACCTTTGACTTAATCATCGATGGGTACTGCACTACCGCAACCTGCTTAGTCACATCTGCCAGCAAACGCACCGTGCGCATAACCACGTCATCAAGATCTAACGCGCCTTCGAGGAAAGTTTCAATTGCACGGCGCTCAGCAGCCGAAAGTGGCTTTACCGTTTCAATGCGATCTACGAATAAGCGATAACCAGAATCTGTTGGAATGCGACCCGCACTAGTGTGAGGCTGGGCAATCAAACCTTCTTCTTCAAGGACTGCCATCTCGTTACGAATAGTTGCTGGTGAAATACCTAACCCATGACGATCAGCGATTGCCTTTGAACCAACTGGTTCTTGCGTTGCGACATATTCATCGACAATTGCCCGCAAGATTTCGAGTCGGCGGTTAGACATAAGGGGAAGTTTCTACCTAGTTAATTGCGAGGGTGATCGAGATCAAAGTTAATAAGAAGAAAGCAGGAAATGCTGTCTTTGCTTTATCTGCACGGAAGTGGAAGAAAATCGCACCGGCCATGATGCACCAAAGAGAAATTAGCGCTGGGTAAGCAAAGGCTGACCACTTAAGCGCTAGAACCAAACCAAGTGCTGCAGCCGCCTCAAACACGCCAGTAACGCGCGCTAGCCAATCAGGCACATTCACATCGCGAGTTCCGCTTAGACCTTTCTCGTTACCGCTGGCTTTTGAGAGGCCAGAGATAAGGAAAATCAGGGCTAAGAACGAGAGCAGGACGATTTTTGTGGTTTCCATAGTGGGTAAAAGGTACTACATAACGATTTCGCGCACGATTCGATCAGCAATCAACCGACCCGTTGGCGTTAATTTGATGCGATCACTTGAGGTATCTATGTAGCCCTCTTCGCGATAACTAGCTAATCGCTCAAGTTCCTGTGGCTTTAGCGCATCAAAACTTAAACCTTCGCGCATTCGAATCGCCAACATTATTTCCTCATCACGCAATTGCGAAGAGTCCATAGTTTCGCGATCTTGCACTGGTGATTCACCAGCAAACAACTTTGTCTTATAAGCAGTTGGGTGCTTAACATTCCACCAACGTTGCCCATCAATATGTGAATGCGCACCCGGCCCTAGCCCCCACCAATTAGCACTCTTCCAGTAAGCAATGTTGTGTAAACATTCCTTGCCCTGCTTTGACCAATTGCTTAATTCGTACCAACTCAACCCAGCTTCTTCACACAGTTGATCAACAAGCAAATACATATCTGCCATCAAGTCATCATCAGGCATTGTTAGATCACCGCGTTTAATCTGCGCTGCTAACTTCGTACCAGTTTCCACAATCAAGGCATATGCGCTGATATGGTCAATATCTAAAGCAAGTGCTGCCTTAACAGTTTCGCGCCAATCCTCTAGTGACTCACCAGGTGTTCCGTAAATCAAATCAACACTTATTGACTTAAAGCCAGCAGCACGGGCCATGCTTACTGCTTTAGCAACATTGTCTGGATTATGTGTGCGATCAAGAGTTGCTAACACATGTGGCTTAGCAGATTGCATACCAAAGGAAATTCGATTGAAACCAACTAATAAATACTCAGCTAATTTTTCAGCAGTTACTGAATCTGGGTTAGCCTCTAGCGTTATCTCAGCATCGGGGGCTAAATCAAAGCGATTGCGAATAGCTACGATAACTCGCCCTAGATCATGAGGTGGCAAAAGTGAAGGTGTTCCTCCACCAAAGAAAATGGTCGGAACAAATGAAGTTGGAGCGCTTTCTAACTCTCGCAGAACCGCATCGATATAGTCATTTGAAACGATTTCTAGTGTGGCACCATCTTGTAGCTCGGAGGGCGTATAGGTATTGAAGTCGCAGTACCCACAGCGCTTTACGCAGTACGGAATATGAACGTAGAAGGAGAGCGACATAGTTCTTATTCTCCCCTAGTTCACCAAGGATTAGTAATCCGAGGACAAAGTCTGGAGTGTAAAACTATTAGAGTTTCGTAATCTCTATAGTTTCGTAATCACCAGTTCCAACAACTTTTATGCGAACGCCTTCTATGACAAAGGAGTCGCCGAGAACTGCGACGTAGTCTCCTAGGTTCTTCCGGTCACCCACAAATACATTGAACTCATTTGACCTCTTGCCTTCAACTTTCTGCCAAACTCCCCAAGCCCAATCATCGTTGGAGAGTGAAGTACCATCAGAGTTAATTGGAGGGCGAACATTCTTATCCAAGTCAACGATATAGGCCATAACAGAGTAGAAGCCAGGAGGAAACTCCCGGTCACCGAACTTAAAGTCACTCCACTTGTCGATTCCATGTGATTCAACAACAATAGCTTTCGTTGGCGACAATCTTATGACCGCCATCTTGGTTTGACGATCTTCGCGCTCTACGGGCGATAAGGAAATTGTTGCACTCTTGAGAGTTGCCACATCATCACAATAGATTTGATCGGCCGGCAACCAATCGAAGAGAAATTGCTCCCATGGATTTATCGCAAGGCTTATTCCGGATTGGTTGGTTCCGATGCTTAGCGGCCAACCATTTCCTGGAGCGTGCATTGTAATATTAAAGTCATGCATGGTTTCGTGTATGTAATAGGACCATTTAAGGGTTTCCATTCCCTCTAGATTTTTTCCCCAACTAAAAAGGTTTAGATTAATGTCTCCTTCTTTGGTTTTAAAGACTTGATTGCGGATAATGAAATCAACATGTGTTATCTCACCATCTGGGTAGAAAAAGTAGACGGTTGAGAACTTGCGCAGGTCAACCACTTTTGTTATCTCATCGATAAAAGGTTGTGCTTGATTTGCCATGCGACGACCATGATCTGCGGCAAAACCATCAATTGTCTTGGCATCGCTCGGATAGGCTGCTCTCTCTTTTGGCATCCGCAACCAGTTATCTATTGTCGTAATATTAAATTTAGATTGTCCATTACTAAAGTATGCGTACCAGTCATTCATCCATTTCTTGTCATACTCAAGCTGAGCAATTACTTCACTGCCGCCGGGGAAATCGGGAAAATCAATGGGTACAATTAAGACTTCATTTGTCCCCTTTAAATTCATTCGATGCTTAGTGCTATTAATTAATGGAAAGCCAACTAGTCCCGAGTTTCCATCTTTGACTACTGAAGCGCTGTTTTGCAATTTACATACGTCAATCGAGGCTGGGCTTTTAGGATTTACAAAAGTTGACTTTACGGTGTTAATTTTTATCCACTTAAGTTTTCCGCCGTTTATCCAGCGGCACTCGAGCTTGCCTCCTGAGACATCAAACGTGTCACCTGAAATTGAGCAGGATTCATTTTCCAAAGGAGTGGTTGTGTAGTTATTTGAGTTTGAGGATGAAACTTTAGAAATTGGGAAAAATTGCCATTTAACATTCTTAAGAAAGTCATTTGTTGCTCCACCACTCCAGACGCATTTCATGTACCCACCATTTCCAAAAACTTTTTCACTAAGTTTTGGGCAGGCGGAACCTTCAAGCGGTAACTTGACTTGAGGAGTTGAAGTCGATGAAGGTTCCGAAGTCGGTTTAGGGGTAGGTGTCCATCCGGGAGGCGGCGAATTTTGAGCCCAAATCAATTTATTGTCGGAGCTGCCTTGATTAATCTGACTGTACTTCACGCACTTAAGTTCAAAAATCTGATTTGGAATTGCATCATTTTCCTTTGCGCAAGGCGTCCCTTCCAGTGGGTCTTTCCAGCTGGCCTGCGTAGCTGTTGGAGTTGGAGTTGGAGTTGGAGTTGGAGTTGGAGTTGGAGTTGGAGTTGGAGTTGGAGTTGGAGTTGGAGTTGGAGTTGGAGTTGGAGTTGGAGTTGGAGTTGGAGTTGGAGTTGGCGTTGTCTGCTTGATCAAAACGCCCTTATCCCAAACTAACTTTTTGCCATTCTTAATGCAGGTATAAGTCTTGTTCTTGTAAACGGTTTTTTGTTTAAAGGTCTTACAGGCACTTCCCGGCGCTATCTTCGTTGCGGAAAAAGCTGACAACGGGAAGAGGGAAATTACGAGTGCAAGGACTAGTCCCTTATAAACATTCCGATTTAAGCGCATTTCGGGATTCTAAGCCTTATAAAGCCCAAGTGGAATGGACATTCCACTTTTAAACTCTAATTTCCTGCTTTACGCGCAGCCTTGATCTTCTCGATGTCCGCATCTGTGGCAAGGGCAGCCACGAATGCCTCCTGAGGAACCTCAACGCGACCAACCATCTTCATGCGCTTCTTGCCCTCTTTTTGCTTCTCTAACAATTTACGCTTACGTGAAATATCGCCGCCGTAACACTTAGCCAAAACATCTTTACGCATAGCGCGGATGGATTCGCGAGCAATGATGCGAGAACCAATAGCTGCCTGAATTGGAACTTCGAATTGTTGACGTGGAATTAGTTCGCGCAGTTTGCCAGTCATCATCACGCCATAGGCATAAGCCTTATCGCGGTGAACAATTGCGCTGAAAGCATCAACGGCCTCGCCCTGTAGCAAAATATCAACTTTAACTAGATTGCCTTCTTCATCGCCCTTTTCTTCATAGTCAAGGGATGCGTAGCCTTTAGTGCGAGATTTCAATTGATCGAAGAAGTCGAAAACAATTTCAGCTAGAGGCAAGGTGTAGCGAATCTCAACGCGATCTTCGGAGATGTAATCCATGCCAAGTAGAACGCCGCGACGATCTTGGCAGAGTTCCATGATCACGCCGATGAATTCAGATGGCGCCAAAATGGTTGACCGAACAATTGGTTCGAAAACAGCTGCGACTTTGCCATCTGGAAATTCTGATGGGTTAGTAACGCGAACATCTCTGCCATCTTCCATCTTCACGTTATAGACCACGTTAGGTGCAGTTGAAATAAGGTTTAACTTTGACTCGCGTTCTAGGCGCTCACGCACAATTTCCATATGGAGCAGACCAAGGAAGCCGCAGCGGAAACCGAAACCAAGTGCAGCTGAGCTCTCTGGTTCATAAACTAATGCGGCATCGTTTAGTTGTAACTTATCTAGCGCTTCGCGAAGCACTGGGAAATCTGCGCCATCTAGTGGGAATAAACCTGAGAAAACCATTGGCTTTGGATCTTTATAGCCAGCCAGTGCGGTCTTAGTTGGATTGTTGTAAGTCGTGACCGTGTCACCAACACGTGATTGGCGAACATCTTTTACGCCGGTAATTAAATAACCTACTTCGCCAACGCCTAAACCCTTACTTGGCATTGGTTCGGGCGAGATAACGCCTACTTCAAGCATCTCGTGGCGCACGCCAGTTGAGAACATTTGAATCTGATCGCGAGGTGAAAGATGGCCATCGACCACGCGAACATAGGTAACTACGCCACGATAGCTGTCATAAACAGAGTCGAAGATAAGTGCGCGAGCTGGTGCGTTGGCATCGCCTTTAGGTGCTGGAATCTGAGCGATGATTTGATCAAGCAGCTCTGCAACACCATCGCCAGTTTTTCCAGATACACGTAGGCAATCTTCGGGTTGGCAACCAATTAAGTTAGCGAGTTCTTTGGCAAACTTTTCTGGTTGGGCGTTAGGCAAATCAATCTTATTTAGAACCGGAATAATGGTTAAGTTATTTTCCATCGCGAGATACAGGTTAGCTAGCGTCTGCGCTTCGATTCCTTGCGCGCAGTCAACGAGCAATACTGCGCCTTCGCATGCGGCAAGTGATCGGGAAACTTCGTAAGTAAAGTCAACGTGACCAGGTGTATCGATCATGTTCAAGATGTATTCCTGACCATCGATACCGCTGCGCCATGGCAAACGAACTGCTTGTGACTTAATCGTGATTCCGCGTTCGCGTTCAATATCCATGCGGTCTAAATATTGCGCACGCATATTGCGGGCTTCTACAACTTCGGTGATTCCCAACATGCGATCGGCAAGAGTTGATTTACCGTGATCAATGTGGGCAATGATGCAGAAGTTACGAATCTGCGCTGGATTTGTTGCGGCTGGTTGAGGTGCCTTGGCAAGTGAAATTGCAGGCATCGTTAAGCCTTAAAAGTAACTAGTTGCGAATTAACGAACGCCGGCTTTAATGGCAGCTTTTGCCATTGAAGACTTCTTGTTGGCAGCAGTGTTCTTGTGTAGAACACCCTTAGCAACGGCGATATCGAAAGCTTTTGAAGCGTCGCGTAGTTCGGTTGAGATAGCTGCGGCATCGCCAGCGGTTACAGCGTCGCGGAATTTGCGAGCAGCTGTCTTGATCGAAGAACGCACTGACTTATTACGTAGGCGTGCCTTCTCATTGGTCTTGATCCGCTTGATCTGCGACTTGATATTTGCCACTTAAGGTTTACTCCGAACTAAATTGGTTGAGCGCTAAATACGAACCCGAAGGTTACCAGCGGGGCACCTTTAGGCTCAAATCGAGGAAATCCGGTTATCGGGCTGCTCGAGCGCTCGCGATCTCGGAAATTGCGTGTTCGAGAGCGTAGATCGGGTCACTTGCCGCCCCTTTTACTTGGGCATCGGCCAGCGCGATCGCCCCAACTGCAGCCACGATTCCGCGCGGAGTCCAGCCAGATAGTTGGCGACGAGCCTTATCAATCTGCCAAGGCGCCATGCCTAATTGGCCGGCTAGCTCAAATGATTTCGCATTTCGGTTGGCCCCTGAAACTTTAGCCAAGGAACGCAGTGCGGATGCAATCGCACTTGTGACCATTACTGGGTCAGTGCCAGTTTCAATCGCACTTCGTAATTGCAAAAGTGCAACTGGCAAATTTCCTTCGAGTGTTGCATCAGCAACATCAAAGCCAGTGGTCTCAACGCGACCTTGGTGATACTTATCAACTTCTTTTTCATCAATTGTGCCGGCAGGGGCGTCAGCAATAATCTGACTACAAGCTGCAGTTAATTCGCGTAAGTCGCCACCGATTGCATTTACTAACGCCGCGATTGCAGCCGGGGATGCTTTGCGACCAGCATCTAGAAATAGATTTTTTACAAACTCTTGTTTTTCAGCTTCTTTTTTAAGTGGGTCACAAGCAATAATCTCGGGCTTAACTTTCTTAATTGCGTCCAGTAACGCTTTACCTTTTATGCCACCTTTATGTAAAAAAATTACCGTGGTCGAAGCATCTGGTTCTGGCAAATAACCAATGATCTCTTCTTTGTTTTCCTCCGGTAAATCTTGCAGATCGCGAATGATTAAAGCGCGTCGTTCAGAAAATAAAGAAGGCGCTAGTGCATCAGAAATATCGCCCACTATTGAATCGGCGGCATAGATCGAAGTGATTTCGGCGTTCTCACGTTTTAATTCAGCCTGTAATTTAGTTAGCGCGCGATCAGCCAAGGCAGCTTCGGAACCGAGAATCAAATAGAAATCATTCATCGTCTACCCCCATTGCCAGAACTTAAATATCCATTGGCTTTTACGAACCTTAACTTGATGCCTGCGTGCATTAATCGCAAGCGCGCCATCTTGATCAGTTCGGTAAACCGTGCTGCCGATCCTACTCAAGGCGGCGATTGTTTGGGGCGCCGGATGACCATAAGAATTGTCTTTACCTACGCTAATTATCGAAATTCGTGGCGATAGGGCTTTCATGAAGTTCAAATCTTGGTAGCGCGAACCGTGATGTGCCACTTTATATAGATCGACTTGGCTTAACTGCTGAACCAATTGTGATTGCGCAATTGGCTCGATATCTCCGGCTGCGAGTAGTGAAAAGTCAGCTGAATTAATCTGCAGCACGATGCTGGAGTTATTCGGCGAATCTTGCGCGCCTAACTTAGGCCAAAGCACCTGAAATCTAATTGGCCCACGATTGCTAAGTATCTGGGCAGTAAACCCAGCTGTAACCGGAATCTGTGGAGTTTGCCTTAACCATCGCTGTACACGAGTGCTCTCAAAAGCTGGATCAATCTGCGGACTAACCCAAACTTGCCCAACGGTGCGACCTTTAAGTAAACCAGGTAAACCTTCAACATGGTCGGCATGGAAATGGGTCAGCACCAATATCGAAACTTGGGTAATCGAAAATTGTTTTAAACATTTCTCTATCAACTGTGGGTCTGGCCCCACATCAATAACAACGCCTCGATGATCACCCAAGTTAATAACCATGGCATCGCCTTGGCCGATATCACAATTGCCAACTTGCCAATCAATGCCGGGAAATCTGGCAAGCCAGTTGGTGAAAGCGAGCAGCAGCACTAAGACAATCGCAATTGCCTTTAAATGTTTTCGGAAGAAAGTGCGAAATATCCAGATGCAGATTGCCGCAACTGCGATGGCCAAGAAACCACTGGCTCCTTTACCTAGTTCCAAAACCGAAAAACTTGCCGACCATTTCGCTACTAAACCTATAAAGGCAGCTGGTATTCGAATTAATAGAATTAGTAATCCAGCTACGCCGGGCAAGATCGGATTGATCAAGGCGGCAATAAAGCCCAATACAGTTATCGGAGCCACTGCCGGGGCGGCCAAAAGATTTGCGATTACGCTCATTGGCGAAAGAAAGCCAGATAGCGCAACTAGTACTGGGGCACAAAAGAGCGTTGCTGCAATTGGCGGGGCTAGCGCTTCAGCAAATTTCCTCGGCACAAATCTGGCGGAGAAGGAAACAATTTTGGGTGCCGCCAGCAGTAACCCGCCCGTTGCTAAGACCGATAACGCAAAACCAGCATCGCGTGACTGCCACGGGTCAGCGATGACCACGGCGGCAATTGCAAAACCCAGGGCGGGCAGTGAATCAGCAGCATGCCGATGACTCATTGCAACTAACACAACTGCGGCCATCGCAGCTGCGCGTAATACCGAAGGCGAAGGGCGAACAAGTGCAATGAAGAAAATCAACGAAAGTGCCGTAGCACCAATTCGATAATTGCGATTACGAAAAATGAATTGCATGAGCCATAAAACAAAGCCCGAAACAATTGCGAAGTTCGCACCGCTGACTGCAACTAAGTGAGTTAGCCCAGATCGTTTCATCGCTAACTTGAAGTCAGCACTTTGTTTTGAAGTATCCCCCAGCACCATTCCGGGAATCAGCGCACCAGCATCACCATCACCGCTTGCATTGCGCAACCCAATTCGAATCGCGCCGAGTGATCGTGCCCAGAGCGAAGCAGAAGTTTCAATCTCAACTTTGCCATGGAAAAGAACTAGCGCCGCAACACGTGCTTCCTTGCTTTTTACTAATACTGCTCGCCCACTGATCGTTTGCCCTGGCAATAACCCAACTAAGTTCTTAGCAGGTGACATCACTCGAATCGGAATCTTTAATCGGTAAGTGCCAGCGCTGCTCCTTAACTCAATTGCACTAGCCAAAAACGACCAATTGCTAGCTACAAAATTGCGTCCAGAGACTTTTGGGGTAGTGCGATTTGGGTCAGTAATCACTTGTGCTGTTATCTGAACTTCACTTCCGAGATATTGCGTCAAAACTGTTTGCGTTAAGGCCTGGGCTCGAAAAGACATAATTGTTGAACCCAGCAATAGGGCGATGATTACAACTAGTGCACGCTTCTTTTTGCCAATGAGAACGAAGAGAATCAATATGACTGCTAACAGCGTCACTCGCCAAGGTGCTACATAACTTTGAACAAGTGCGCCTAGCCAGATGGCCGCACCGATGGTTATGGTGCGAAAGTCAATTAAACGGTTATTTGGCTTTTGAACTGTGCGAATTTAGCTGGCCCTATCCCGGAAACTTTATCGAGATCTTCCAATGTAATGAACGGCCCATTTGCGGCTCGGTAATCAACTATTCGTTTTGCTAATACCGGGCCCACGCCATCTAGCGCCTCAAATTGTTTAGCAGTTGCTCGGTTGATATTTATTGGTCCAGTAGGCGTAGCTTTTTTAGTTGGAAATTTTCGACCGGCTGGAATTTTTGTCTTCTCTGTGGGTGAAACATAAATCTGTTCGCCATCTCGAATTATGCGCGCCAAATTCAAATCACTTAAATCAGTACCAGCAAGTGAATTACCGGCAGCTTTTATCGCATCGATTACTCGAGCATTTCCGGGCAGTGCATAGACACCAGGAACGTTAACAGCACCAGCAACATCGACAGTTACAAGTGGCGCGGCAATTTCAACAGGTGCAGCCATAATTACTGCTTCTGATTTTCCGGTGGTTACCCAGAATCCCGAGATAGCGATTACTAAGCCGCCCAGAATTAGCAGGCCGCGCTTTTGCAAGGTAGAGAAATTGAGCTCGTACCACCAGTCGGTGATCCGTTGAATCTGATTTTGGAATTCATTCATGCCGACATTCTCGGACCGTAGCTAAGGCTTGAGCGCTAACTAATAATTAATTGGGGATAACGATATTTACGAGCTTAGGTGCGCGAGTAATTATCTTTACCGGTGTAGCTCCGCCTAATTCAGCAACGATTGCTGGAAGAGCCAGTGCTTGCGCTTCAAGTTCAGCATCAGAAATTGTTGGGGCAACTTCCAGACGCTCTTTAATCTTGCCGTTAATCTGAATAACTGCTTCAACCGCATCGGCCACAAGTAGTTTTTCATCCACAACTGGCCAGCCCGCAAGCGCAACTGCTGGCTGATGGCCTAGGCGATCCCACATTTCCTCAGCGGTATATGGCGCAACGAGTGACAACATGATTGCTGTGGCTTCGACTGCTTCGCGAACTGCTGGGTCAGCTGGGCCACAACCACTATCGACAGCTTTGCGAGTGGCATTTACGAGTTCCATAACGCGAGCAATGGCTACGTTAAAGCGGAAAGATTCAACAGCAAAGGCGGCATCGTGAAGAGCTTTATGCGTTGCTTTACGAAGTGAAATTTCGCCGGTGCTGAAATCAACACCTGGCGCACTTGTGACATCACCAGATAAACGCCATGCTCGAGTTAAGAATTTAACTGAACCAGCTGGCGAAACATCAGACCAATCAACATCATCTTCAGGTGGGCCGGCGAAAACCATTGATAGACGAATTGCATCTACGCCGTGATTAGCAAGCTCATCAGAGAGGCGAACTAGATTTCCGCGCGACTTAGACATCGCTGATCCGTCCATCAAAACCATTCCCTGGTTAAGCAAACGTGTAAATGGTTCGTTGAATGAAACCATATCTAGGTCGAATAAAACTTTGGTGAAGAAGCGGCTGTATAGCAAATGCAAGATTGCGTGAGTTACGCCGCCAACATATTGATCAACTGGCAACCAGGTATCAACATCGGCGCGACTAAATGGTTCGTTGTGATTAGTTGAACTTGGGTAGCGCAAGTAATACCAAGATGAATCTACGAAAGTATCCATGGTGTCGGTATCGCGCGTTGCTGTAGTGCCGCACTTAGGGCAGGCAACATTTACCCAATCAGTTGCAGCAGCAAGTGGTGATTGACCCTTTGGTTTTAGATCAAGGCCAGTTGCATCTGGAAGAGTTAATGGGAGTTGATCAGCAGGAACGCCAACTTCGCCGCACTTAGGGCAGTGAATAATTGGAATCGGGGTGCCCCAATAACGTTGACGAGAAACTAACCAGTCGCGCAAACGATAATTGCGAGCAGCTTTTCCGAGGCCATCTTTTTCAAGTTGGGCATTGATTTGAGCAATGGCTTCGGCTTTAGAAAGACCATTCAGTGAGCCTGAATTAACTAGCTTTCCATCGCCACCGGTTGCAATGCCGGTTTCATTTGGATCTTCTTCGCCAGTTTCAACAACTACTCGCACTGGTAACTTCATTGCGCGAGCGAAATCTAAATCGCGTTGATCGTGTGCTGGGACAGCCATGATTGCGCCAGTACCGTAATCAGCTAAAACATAATCACTCGCCCAGATCGGCAACTTCTCGCCATTAACTGGGTTGATGGCATACCGCTGCAAGAAAACGCCAGTCTTTGGACGATCTGTGGCTAAGCGATCAATATCAGAAGCTGCCTTAACGCTATCTAGATATTGTTTGAATTCTTTTTCAACTTCAGTACCGGCAGCCAATTTGGCGGCAAGTTCAGAATCGGCAGCAACTACAAAGAAGGTCGCGCCATACAAAGTATCAGGGCGAGTTGTGTAGATAGTTACTGGATCAGGGATTCCCTCAATTTGGAAATCAACATTGGCACCAGTTGAGCGACCGATCCAGTTGCGCTGCATCATCAGAACTTTCTCAGGCCACTTGCCTTCGAGTTGTTCCATGTCATCTAGCAAGCGATCGGCATAATCAGTGATCTTGAAATACCACTGGTTTAACTTCTTTTTGGTAACTGCGTTATCGCAGCGCTCGCAAAGTCCAGCAACAACTTGTTCGTTAGCTAAAACTGTTTGACAATCTGGGCACCAGTTAACGGCTGAATCTTTACGGTAGGCCAAACCACGTTCGTGAAGTTGTAAGAACAACCACTGATTCCATTTGTAATACTCGGGGTCGCAAGTGTTAAAGACGCGATCCCAATCGAAGGAACAGGCATAGCGGCGCATTGATGCTTTCTGCACTGCAATGTTTTCGTAAGTCCAAATCTTTGGATCTTCATTTCGCTTGATCGCAGCGTTTTCAGCTGGTAAACCAAAAGCATCCCAACCAATTGGGTGCATGACGTTGAAACCTTTTTGCGCCCAATAACGAGCAATTACATCGCCTAGTGCGTAGGCCTCGGCGTGGCCCATATGTAGATCACCCGATGGATACGGGAACATATCGAGAACATATTTCTTTGGGCGCGGATCATCGGCTCGGCCAGATTTAAATGGCTCAATTTTGTCCCAGACTGGTAGCCACTTTTCCTGCACATAGGCGAAGTCATACGCCGCATGCTCGCGTTCAGTGGTCATTAACTTAGTTTATCGGGCTTTAGCCCCAAGTAATGCCAGTGAGTTCTTCGCTTACCGCCCATAAATTGGCGGCTAATTCTTGGTCATATGCGATGCCTGCGGCGCGAGTTAGCTTTGGGAAACCGCGCATTTCCATGAAGCCATCGGGGCCAATATATGTTGCGCCAACTAATGGTGAATGTGTCGCCGCGCAAAGAGTAGGTAGTGCACCACGGCTAGCGCTTTGCGCAATTAACGCATTGGCCGCAGCAGTTACTCGAGCCTCAGCGCTAGCACCGCGCATTGCTGGGCTGACACTTTGTAGATTGGTATTGCTATAACCCGGGTGCACGGCGTACGCACTAAAACGCCAATTGTTTTTCATAATGCGACGTTGTAGTTCATTTGTGAAAAGTAAATTCGCTAACTTGCTATCGCCATAAGCGCCCCAAGGTTTGTAAGCACCAAC
>JBILXJ010000085.1:0-4385 GCA_044378655.1 Candidatus Planktophila sp.
GCAGTTAACGGCCGCGATCGCAGCTCAGTAAATGTTGGTGCATATATAAATTTAGTTTGTGATCCAGATGAACAACTTGCAGTTAACTTAGCTCGAATGGTTACCGGCATGGTTTCGCACTTTGCTGGCATGAAAGCTTCTCCAACTGAGCATTTACCTGAGCAAATTAAAGGCATTGCCGAGAAAATGAAATCTGATTACGACATGAAACACCATGCCCAAGATGCTGGTTCGCACTTAAACATGATTGATGATGAATTTGTCCGCTGGATGGCAATCTGTGGTCCAGTTGATTTGTGCGTCGAAAAGCTCAGCAAGTTAATTGATATGGGTCTAGAGCATGTATATCTATTGGGTGGCTCGCCTTATGCCGAGCCACATGGCAAGCGCATTACCGGAGTTGTAGATATGTCCGAACTGTTTGCAGCAGAGGCAATGCCGCAGATTCGCAAGGCATATGCAAACGTTTAGATTCTTGAATTGAAAAGCGGGAGTGACCAATTGGCCACTCCCGCTTTTCTATTTACTTTTTATTGACAAATTACTTGGCGTTATTTGTGCACCAGTTAGCCCAAGTTAGATCGGCACCATCAGTGCCCTTGCCCTTAAGCTGGCTGTTGAAGAATGCAGACCATGAAGTCTGGTTCTTCCATAGTGGAATGAAGCGATCTGCAGATGCACCAGGTGCTACTGGCGCAGTTGCAGGTGCAAATTGATATTGCCCGTCAGTAGCAATTACTGCATCGCGGATCCACTTCTCAACTTTGCTCCAGGTTGAAAGTGTCCATGCCCGAGCATGATAGATCGCATGGATTCCGGTCGCTGCTTCACCAATACAAGTAAATGGTGGCATTGGTGACACGCGTGCCCAAGAGTTATAGAACGGTGCCGGACCTGATGGTACGCGTGCTTCGCCGGCGGCATTCTTAGGCAACATGCGCATCTGCCCTGGCTTTGTGATCCAGAAATCAAAAGCTTCTAGTCCTGTGTAGCGAGCAGTTGTGCCGGTAAATCTATCTGATGCACGTGAGGTGTAACCCGTTGCAAAACCAAATGGATCTTTGATGCCGTAGCGGCCATCATCATCTAAGCCATAGTTAAGTGGAATATCAGATACATATACCTTTGTGCCATCACCCAATGTTGTTGGTGCACCCACAGGTGCTTCAACTTGGAATGCGGTGCCAATAGCAGCTGGAACTCCATATAGAACGCCACTCTTAACTCGGTAAACGCTGTTTACAGTGTCATTAAGAATTGGAACTACTGGGTAAGTTTTTCCGTCATAAGAGTTCTTCCAAGTTGTAAGAATCTTGGTTGGGTCATTTGGGTCGGTGTAGTAAAGAATTTCGCGGGAAACCAAATAGATGTATTCACCGTTACGAACTAATTTACGAACGTTGTAACCTTCGATATTCCAAAGTTTTGCACCTTGTCGCATTCCAGGAGCAATTGGTCCACCACCAGGAACTTGAGCATAAATTGTGCCGCTAATTCGGAAATACATTTCTTTACCGTCGGGGCGACCGGCATATTGCAGAGCAAGTTTTTGATCATCACTCTTAATTGTTAAATAAAGAGCACCAACTGTGCCATTGTCAGCACTTGCATGTGTTGGGATTGAGATAAGGCCGGCAACTAAAACCGCACTTAACCCAATTACCTTGAACTTTTTCATTAAGTCTCCTCCTCAAGAGAACGTTCTGAGAACGTTTTGTCATAGGAAACTCTTAGAAGTTGCTGAACGCAATCACCTGAGGAAGGGAAATAAAAGCACGCTCAATTTTGTTCCGCAGCGTGAAATAACTCAGCAAATTAAGGGGTGACCTTCAGGCTTTGGCTGGAACTCCGAAGTGATAACCCGTGGCTTCATTCAAATGTAGTTCGCGAATCTTTAAATCACCGGCCATTTGTTTGATCGCAGCGTTTGATTTCTTAAGTACAAATGCGCGATTCTCATCAGCGCCCATTTCCATCTCCATCGCTGCAGCGTGATTACGAGCAATAATTCGTTCGTTTAGTGGCTTTTGAATTCTATGGAATTCGGCGAGTGCTAATTTCACGGCATCTGGATTTCCAATATCTTCAGGCGAAGGAATCAATGGAAGAAGCGCTTTTAAGCTAGCAATACCCATGTTTAAACCCTGTCCACGTGCTGGGTGGATTGCATGAGCCGCATCGCCAATTAGAACTGTATTTCCAATTGCATACTCGATTGCATGAATCATGCGCACTGGATAAAAACCAGCAAGTTCTAGTTCGCTATCGGTTAGTTCGGGTGCGATGCTGCCAATAATCTTTTGGCGATCTTCATTAGTTGATTTCTTCCACCAAGGAATACCTTCATCGGCAACTGGCATAGTAACTTTGATTCGGCCATCCATGCGTTGCTGGATAACTAATTGGCCATTATCACCGGCATATCTGAAGAAGTAATTATCAGGTGAAAGCGATGCAGGTCGATCGGTAAAGAAGGCCACCATCGGATGTGTGTAAGGGTGCTCAAAACACGGCACGCGTAGTTTCTCGCGCACTGTTGAAGATGCACCATCGCAAGCAATAATCATATGTGCGCTAATTTGCACTTCATCGCCTTCGCGATTTGTTGCTAGAACGTTTGTAACGCTGCCATCGGTGACTTCAAGATCTTTTACTGAGTATGGTTGCAAAAGAACAAAGTTTGGATCTGTCTTTGCAAAGCTCATAAAGGTTGGCGTAATTAGCTCGTGGTTTATAACTAAGAAGTATGGATACGGAATACCCATTTCGGTGTACTCGGCCGAAAGTAAAGTTTCGCCATCGGATGATCTAAATTGATGTCCGATTCGCTTAGTGGCACCGGCAGCAAAGAAATGTTCGAGGACGCCCCATTCGGCGATTGTTTCGACGTTAACTGGTGAAATGTGATCGCCGCGCGATGTATCTAGCGGGCCGCCAGTTCCTTGATCAATGCAGATAACACGGTGGCCAGAATTAACCAGGGCTGCACCCATCGCGGAACCAGAAACGCCACCACCGATAATTAAGATATCTGCAAACATTTTCATGTATTTATTTAAGCGGATTATTTAGAAACGGCAACATTTAAGAGACGGGATAACACTCATGCCAGCGTTAGAAATGGAACGTTATCTCTCATTCTTGCCATCTTCGAATCCGCGAAGATACCCACGCCTTTCTGCCATTTCGGCTCCGAGCCCGAACATATCTTCTTCTGGGGGTCGCACGATAGATCTAGCGCCATCACCATCGGCAAGCGTTACATATTGCGCTAATCCGCGCACCAGAACTACTGGAATCTGATCTAACTTTCCCTTTACTAATTCTGCTGCACTAGCAATTTCATCTGCGACTGCAGTAATTGATTGTTCTAGAGTGCGACCGGCGGCATCTTGCTGCCCGCGGTAATCAAGCAATGTCGTTACACCAGCAACACCAATTGCATTATCTGTTAATCCCAAGCGCCATGCGCGCCCCATCGTGTCAGTTACAACTACGCCGATTGGTTGAGCAACTTTGTGAAATTCAGCGCGTAACTTTCGAGCACTAAGGTCGCTATCAACCGGAAGCTTAAGAATCATTCCTTTAGGTGCATTAGATGCATCAACTCCGGCAGCGGCCATGATCAAACCATGTTTAGTTTCAACAATTTTAGTAGTTCCGCGTTGTGCAATTACGCGAACAGTTTCTTCATCAATTATTGCTTCGCGTGTTTGGCTCGGAACCATTTGGCCCTCGGCCTTACTAATCACTTTGCTGGTAATAACTAAAATGTCGTTAGCTAATAAACCAGGGCCTTCGATCACAGCTTTTAAAATTAGCGCAGCTAGATCATCACCCGGGTTAATTTCAGGGATACCTTTGATCGGAAAGACGCTGAAGTTATTTGTCATCGCATCATCGCTATCGCTCGCATCGCAATCTCTTTCGCAGCCTGGTCATCAGTCATCAATAATGGAGCACTCTCACACTTAATGCCTAATTTAGTTACCTCTGAAACTTGCGCAGAGTCGCTATCGGCAATCAGCCAAGCATCTAACAAGTCACCATATTGTTGAGCGACACTGGTTGCACTTGTTTCCAACCCAAGTGCCGTTAAACATTTATCTGCCATGCCTAACACTGGGTTACCACCAATGATTGGTGAAACGCCAACCACGTGTGCGCTAGCGGCCATGATGGCGGCACGAATTCCCGGAATTCTAAGGATCATTCCAATTGAAACTATCGGATTACTTGGCGGCAAAACAATCAAGTCAGCCTGCGCAATAGCTTCTAATACTCCTGGCGCTGGCTTGGCAGAATCAACACCCGCTAATTCAAATCCAGTAGCCGGCAAGACGGCCCGGTGCTTAACCCACCACTCCTGAAAATGGATTCGCTGC
>JBILXJ010000086.1:0-4352 GCA_044378655.1 Candidatus Planktophila sp.
CCGGTAGCAATAGCTTCATCGACGCGGCTCAAATTGATGCGTTCACCAATTTTTTCTTCCATCCACATACGACCGCCACCTGCGCCGCAACAGAAGGAACGCTCTTGATTACGTGGCATCTCAGTTACTTTCACACCAGTTGCATTTAGCAATTCGCGTGGCGGCTGATAAATCTCATTGTGGCGACCCAAATAACAAGGATCATGATAAGTCAGAGAGGTAGTTGCCTTATTTACTGGGATTAATTTCTTTTCCCGAACTAACTGGTTTAACAATTGCGTGTGGTGAATCATTGTTAGCTCAAAACCACTTTGTGCGTAGTCTCTGCCGATAGTGGTAAAGCAATGAGGGCAAGTTACAACAATCTTCTTATTACCCTTTGAGACATCACGATTTGCGAATACCTCATTAAAAGTATCGATGTTCTCACGCGAAAGTATCTGATACAAGAATTCATTACCACTTCGGCGGGCAGGGTCTCCAGTACAGGTCTCTCGCTTTCCTAGAACTGCGAAATTAACACCGGCCATGTGAAGTAATTCGGCAACAGCCTTTGTTGTTTTCTTAGCGCGTTCTTCGTAAGCACCGGCGCAACCAACCCAGAATAGGTATTCAACTTCATCAGGCAAGACGCCTTCAACAACTTTAATTGGGAAATCACATTCTGCAATCCAGGCTTCGCGATCGTTGCGATTAGCACCCCAAGGATTGCCCGCCTTTTCTAAATTACGGAAAGTTCCACCAAGTTCAGTTGGAAATTCTGATTCAACCAAAACTTGGAAGCGGCGCATGTTAACAATGTGATCGACATGTTCAATATCTACCGGACATTCATTTACACAGGCACCGCAAGTAGTGCAAGACCAAAGCACATCAATTGAAATCGGGGCATTCTCGCCAACTAATACTTCATTTTCCACGACCTTAGACATGGCGTGATCGCGCATAGCCATAATCAATAGCTTTGGCGATAGCGGTTTATCAGTGTGCCAAGCAGGGCATTGCGATTGGCAACGTCCACACTCGGTACATGAAGTCATGTCGAGTAGACCTTTCCAAGAAATGTCACCGCGGTTTCCAAGTCCAAACACATCATCTTCGGCTGGATCTTCAAAGTTAACTGGCTTGCCGTGCGACAACATTTCAGGCAACGGACCAAGTGAGTTCTTGCCGTCGGCATTGCGCTTAAAGAAAATGTTAAATGGTGCCAAGAATCGATGCCAAGCAACACCCATCGTGAAGTTAGAAGCGATAACTACAAACCAGAGCATTGAGATAAAGATTTTAATTGCGGCGATTACTTGAATCGAAGTTGTAATTTGGCCGAGCGATAATTCTTTAAACATTTCGGCAATCCACCAAGTGGTTATGTAATGACGATTGCGCGTTGTTTCGTCAGAGAGCGCGCCTTCAAGACCACGCAATGCGATAACACAAAATACGATTGCCAGAATTGTGGCTTCGACGTAGTACGCCTTCCAGTTTCCAGAACCTAAGAACCGAGAGGTGCGTCCCTTATGAAAGAAGCGAGTGAATTGGCGGATAAGTATTAAAGCAACAATTCCGATTCCAGTAAGCCAAGTAATTAACTCAACGAAATATTCATAGGGCCAGAAATGTCCGATTACCGGAATCGCCCAACGTTGATTAACAATTAAGAAATAAGCTTGAACCAGCGTTCCGAATAATGCGCCGAAACCGATCATGACAAACCAGTGTGCAATTCCAGTACCGGTGAAATTAAGCATCTTGGTGTGGCCAAGCGTTTCTTTTAAGGTGTTTTTAAGACGAGCGCCGCGATTGCCGCTACGGGTTGGGTCAGCTGCGCCTTTTTTATAAATACCTATTAATTGGCGAACCCGAACTGCCAACAGGGTTAGGGCTGCGACCGTGATGCCGTAGGCAATGATCATTAGAGCGAGCGTTAGCGTCATGTGGATCAGGGTAAAGGGAAAATTGCGCGGGAATAAGTTTCTAGGGCTGTGGGTTACACCCTATGGAAACCTGAGTCGCCCCGACTCAAGTATTTGGGTATGATCGACTCATGTCCCGCTGATAAGCGGAGCCTGGGGTCAGGAAAAGGCCCAAATAAGCGTAAAAAGATAAGTAGAAATTGGAGCAATGAAGATGGCCAGAGCAGTAGGAATCGATCTAGGAACCACCAACAGCTGTGTTTCCGTTCTAGAAGGCGGCGAACCAGCGGTTATCGCCAACGCCGAAGGTGCACGTACGACTCCATCGATTGTGGCTTTTGCTAAAAACGGCGAAGTACTAGTCGGTGAAGTTGCAAAGCGTCAGTCGGTAACAAATGTTGATCGCACCATTCGTTCAGTTAAGCGCCACATGGGTACTAACTGGACTATTGATATCGACGGTAAGAAATACACTGCGCAAGAAATTTCAGCACGCGTTCTACAAAAGCTAAAGCGCGATGCCGAGGCATATCTTGGCGAAACCGTAACTGATGCGGTTATTACCGTACCGGCATACTTCAACGACGCACAGCGCCAAGCAACCAAAGAAGCTGGCGAAATTGCCGGCCTAAATGTGCTTCGTATTATTAACGAGCCAACATCTGCAGCACTTGCATACGGTCTTGATAAAGGCGATCAAGAACAAACAATTCTTGTTTTCGACTTAGGTGGCGGAACTTTCGACGTATCACTACTTGAAATTGGCGATGGCGTTGTTGAAGTTAAAGCAACTAACGGCGATAACAATCTTGGCGGCGATGATTGGGATGATGCACTTGTGCAACACCTAGTAAAGACATTTGCTGCACAATCAGGTATTGATTTAGCAAAAGATAAGATGGCGATGCAACGTGTTCGTGAAGCGGCTGAAAAAGCAAAGATCGAACTTTCATCGTCACAGCAAGCATCAATTAACTTGCCTTACATCACTGTTGATGCCGAGAAGAATCCATTGTTCCTAGATGAAACAATTACTCGCGCGCAGTTCCAATCACTAACTGCTGATCTACTAGATCGCTGCAAGAAGCCATTCCAAGCGGTTCTAAAAGATGCTGGAATTCCAATTGCAGATATCGATCACGTCGTTCTTGTTGGTGGTTCAACTCGTATGCCAGCAGTTGTTGATCTAGTTCGCGAACTTACTGGCGGAAAAGAGCCAAATAAGGGCGTAAACCCTGATGAAGTAGTTGCCGTAGGCGCTGCGCTTCAAGCTGGTGTTTTAAAGGGTGAAGTTAAGGATGTTCTACTTCTCGATGTGACACCACTATCTCTTGGTATCGAAACTAAGGGTGGCGTTATGACCAAGTTGATCGAGCGCAATACAACTATTCCGACAAAGCGCAGTGAAATCTTTACAACTGCTGATGATAATCAACCAGCTGTGCAGATCCAGGTGTTCCAAGGCGAACGCGAAATGGCGGCTTATAACAAGAAGCTCGGCATGTTCGAACTAACCGGTCTACCACCTGCTCCACGCGGAGTTCCGCAGATTGAAGTTGCTTTCGATATTGATGCTAACGGCATCGTGCACGTATCAGCTAAAGATCTTGGTACCGGCAAAGAGCAGAAGATGACTATCACCGGTGGTTCATCTCTTTCTAAAGAAGAGATTGATCGCATGATGAAGGATGCCGAATCGCACGCTGAAGAAGATCGTAAGCGTAAAGAAGAAGCAGAGATCCGCAACAACGGAGATTCACTTCTTTACCAAACTGAAAAGTTCTTGAAGGATAATGAAGATAAGTTTACTGAAGGCGAAGCTGCTGAAAAGAAGGCTGAAACCGAAACCGAACTTGCTGTTCTAAAGAGCGCTCTAGAAGGTAGCGATCTTGAAGCAATCAAGGCGGCAACTGAAAAAGTTGCAACTGTCAGCCAAGCGCTAGGCGCCGCACTTTATGCAGCAGCAGCTGCAACCGAAGGTGCTGCAACACCTAACGAAGATGGCGTGGAAGATGCCGAGATTGTGGATGAAGGAAAGTAATTGACTTCAGAAACTCAAGAGAATATCGAGCCGGCTTTAGAAGAAGTTGGTATTGAAAATCCAGAAGCGGGTCAAGAAATTGACCCGCTTGCTGTGATGACTGCTGACTTACAACGCCTACAAGCTGAGTACGCCAATTACCGCAAACGAGTTGAGCGCGACCGTGCAGTTGCTTCAGAAATCGCAATTGCCTCTGTGCTAAATGAGCTATTACCCCTATTAGATGGGCTTGATAGAGCAGCTGAGCACGAAGAGCTAACTGGTGGATTTAAGGCTATCGCTGATCAACTAAATTCCATTACTTCACGTATCGGGCTAGAAAAGTTCGGCGAAGCCGGTACCGAGTTTGATCCACAGATTCATGATGCGCTGATGCATGAAACTTCTGCCGATGTCTT
>JBILXJ010000087.1:0-4334 GCA_044378655.1 Candidatus Planktophila sp.
CCCTCTCAATTAACTAGTGCAGCACATCTATAAAGGAGCATCACCATGGCAAGTAAGAGCGCGGACGTTCGTCCAAAGATCACCATGGCATGCGTAGATTGCAAAGAGCGCAATTACATTACAAAGAAGAACCGCCGCAACGATCCAGACCGCATGGAACTTAAGAAGTTCTGTCCACGTTGCAAGTCTTCAACACTTCACCGCGAAACTCGCTAATGATCAGCCCCGATTCGGTCGGGCGCACCTACAACGGTGCAAATTCAACAACTATTTCGCAATCTGAAATCACAAATTTTGCTGCCGTCTTTGGCGAGACTGATTTTTCAGTGGCGACGCCAACTTTCTCAATTCGCACGTCACTAGATCAATTGCAACAAATTCTGACCGGCCCAGAAGTAGGAATTAACTGGGAACGAGTAGTTCATGGCGACCAGAAATTTGAAATTCACCGGCCAATTGTCGCGGGCGATGTTTTAACTTGCAATGCCACGATTGAAAGTTATCGAGTCGCCGCTGGCAATGAGTTTATTAACGTCAAGTCTGATTTACGTAATGGCGATGAAATAGTTTGCACAAACTGGTGCACGATTGTGGTGCGAGCATGATGCAAGAGCGTATTTTTAAAATCGATCGCGAACTACTAAAGCGATATGCCGATGCCAGTGGCGATCAGAACCCGATTCATCAAGATGAAGCTTTTGCTAAGTCAGTGGGCTTACCTGATGTAATCGCACACGGCATGTTAACTATGGGCTTAGTTGGACAATTTGTCAGCGACTGGGCTGGTGGTTCTGCCAATGTAAAAGAGTATTCAGCTCGTTTTGTTAAACCAGTAGTTGTGCCAGCTAATACCGTTGTTGACCTGGTTGTAAATGGCGTAGCTACTGAAGAGAATGGTTTATACCGACTTGAGCTAACAGCCACTGTCGATGGCCTAAAAGTATTAGGAATGGCTAAGGCGTTAGTTAAAAAGTGAGTGCTCCTAAATCAGTAATCGAATTGGCCGAAGCTCGACAAGCTGCACGAGCGAATAAGGATTTTGCCCTTGCCGATTCGCTGCGCGATCAAATTTTCGCCGCCGGCTTTGAAGTTGCCGATGTTGCGGGTGGCTTTGAACTAACCGAAAAGGCCCGTTTCCCAGTAATTGCGAAGTTGCGCGATCTAAAGCCATTTAGCTTGCCAGCTAATAAAATGACAGTTTTATTGGTCATTGAGGGCTTCATTGCTGATGCGATTACCTGTATTGATTCCATCAAAGCAAATAGCAACAGCAATATTGCAATACTTTCAATCGGTCCAGCTGGCGAACTTGCAGATGCAATTGATCAACGAACCGCTCTAGTAGAGATACCCGAGACTGGTTGGGGCGAGGCAGTAAACGCGTTAATGAAAAATGTGGAATCTAAATATGTAATCGTGATGGATCCATCGACAACTTTGACTGGTGATGCGATTTCGCCAGTGCTTAATGAATTAGATAAGAATGAATACGTCGCCGTTGGCTGGAAAGGCGGCTTAGTTGATTTAGCCGATGACTGGCGCAGTACTGAAGATAAAGGCGATGGCGAAGTCGATGTGCTTTTTAGTTACTTTATGGCAGTTGACCGAGTAGCAGCTCTTGAAGTTGGCGGCTTTAATGCCCGGGCAATTTATTATCGCAATGCTGACATTGAGTTCTCGCTGAAGTTGCGCCACGGCACTGGCCGATTACTGCAGATGCAATTACCGCTTGAACAAGGTCGCCATCATGGTTATCACGATGCCGACCCCGCATATCGCGAAGTGCAATCTAAGAAAAATTACGATCGAATCCTCGAACGCTTCCGCGGTAAAGAGGCAATCTTGAGCCCGCGTCGCTAACCTTTAGCCATGGCCGATTTATCCGACTTCACTAGCTTGCATGTTGGTGGGCCAGCGCGCGATTTTATTGAGGTTGCAACTGAAGCCGAAATAATTGCCGCACTCGTTGCAGCAGGAGATTCACCAGTATTAATTCTGGGCGGCGGCACGAATATGTTAATCAGCGATGCTGGTTTTGCAGGCACCGTGATTCGCATTAGCAACAACCAAGTAAAAGAAGAGATTGATGCTTGCAGTGGTGCCACGCTAACTATTGGGGCGGGCGAAAACTGGGATGAATTTGTGCTTTCAACTATCGAACGTGGATTCGCCGGAATGGAAACCTTAAGCGGTATCCCAGGCACAGTAGGGGCGGCTCCCATTCAAAACATTGGCGCTTACGGCCACGAAGTTGGCGAATTTATTACTCGCGTGCGCACTTATGACCGCCAAAACAAGGCGTTAAAAACTTTTACCAATAGCGAGTGTAATTTCAGTTATCGTAATTCGATCTTTAAGACTGAACCCGGTCGCTATGTAGTTCTAGATGTGGCTTTCCAACTTCGCCAAGGTGAAATGTCTGAGCCAATTACCTATGCCGAACTAGCTACAAAATTGGGAGTTCAAATTGGCGAACGCGCACCTGTTAAAAAAGTTCGTGAGTCTGTTTTAGAACTACGCGGCGCTAAAGGAATGTTGCTCTCACCAACTGATAAAGATTCTTGGTCAGCTGGTTCCTTCTTCACAAACCCCATTGTTAGCAAAGCTGTTGCTGATCATTTACCCGCTGATGCACCGCGTTGGCCAACAAGTGATGGGCAAGTAAAGACTTCGGCGGCTTGGTTAATTCAACAATCCGGAATTGAAAAAGGTCAGATGCACGGTGGCGCGAAAGTTTCGACTAAACATGTATTAGCGCTAACTAATTCGGGCAACGCGACAGCTGCTGAAATCACTGAGTTAGCCAAGATTGCAAGCGCTGCTGTTAAAGCCAAGTTCGGCATTGAACTACAACCAGAGGTAAATCTGGTTGGAATAACTTGGTAGTTAGTTAGCTTCTTCAATCAATTTCTTGATACGGCCAATACCTTCAACGATATCTTCATCGCTTAGCGCGTACGAGAAGCGCAAGTAACCCGATGGGCCAAAAGCCTCACCTGGAACCGCGGCAACTTCAACTTCTTCGAGAATCAACGTTGCTAATTCAGCTGAAGTAGTTGGGGTTTTACCGCGAATAGTTTTTCCAAGCACGCCTTTAACTGATGGATAAACATAGAACGCACCAGTTGGGGTAGGGCAAGAGAAACCAGGGATTTCGTTAAGCAGCGAAACAATTAACTTACGGCGACGGTTAAAAGCTTCGCCCATCTTATGCACTGCAGCTAAGTCACCGGTTAGAGCAGCAATTGCAGCGCGCTGTGAAACATTTGAAACGTTGCTGGTTAAGTGTGATTGCAAATTCGTAGCTGCCTTGATTACATCCTTAGGCCCGATCATCCAGCCCACTCGCCAACCGGTCATTGCATATGTCTTTGCAACGCCATTTAAAATGATTGTGGTGTCAGCTAAACCTGGAACTAATACTGGCATGCTTGGCGCAGTTGCACCGTCATAAAGTAAGTGCTCGTAAATTTCATCGGCAATAATCCAGATATTATTTTTTAGCGCCCACTCGCCAATTGCTTTAACTTGTTCGACTGAATAAACCGAACCAGTTGGGTTACTTGGCGAACAGAACAAAAGCGCTTTTGTCTTTGGAGTGCGCGCAGCTTCGAGTTGTTCAACAGTTACTAAATAATTTTGGGTTTCATCAGCAAAAACTTCGACAGCTTTTCCGCCCGCAAGTTGAATACATTCTGGATAAGTAGTCCAGTACGGCGAAGGCAATAGAACTTCATCGCCGACATCAACAATTGTGGCAAATGCTTGGTAAACCGCTTGCTTTCCACCATTAGTTACTAGAACTTGGTCTGCGGTAATTTCATAATTTGAATCGCGCTGAGTTTTTGCCACGATCGCATCACGTAGATCAGGTAAACCTGGGGTAGGTGAGTAACGATGGTTTGCGACAACTTTGGTTGCAGCAGCAGCTGCCTCAACGATGTAGTCAGGTGTTGGAAAATCAGGCTCACCTGCACCAAAGCCAATAACTGGGCGGCCAGCGGCTTTAAGCGCTTTCGCCTTGGCATCTACAGCTAAGGTCGCAGATTCTGCGATTGCGGCAATTCGTGCGGAGATTCTGGTCATGGCCTAAGTCTGCCGTATGCGCGCCTGTGCTGCGATCTCGGTTTTTGCTCAGAAATAGCCAGTTAGACCTAAGGCCCCTTGAACCCCTACAATTCGACGCTCACGAGGGATTTGGCAAATCGTATGGTTTCGCCATGCCCGCGCGAAGGGCAGTAGCTCAATTGGCTAGAGTTGCCGTCTCCAAAGCGGCCGGTTGGGGGTTCGAGTCCCTCCTGCCCTGCAAAGTACGGCCCTGTTTGCGAAAGTCG
>JBILXJ010000019.1:0-14597 GCA_044378655.1 Candidatus Planktophila sp.
CTTTCCGAAATCCATGATCTTGCAGACAGGTGGATTAGCTTCTGGTGCGATCTCAACTAGGTCGAGACCAACTTCATCAGCCATTTGTAATGCAACTTCGATATCTACTACGCCAACTTGTTCACCGGTGTAACCGATTAAACGAATTTGGGGTGTACGAATTCGATCGTTGATACGTGGGTCAGTTGTGATTTTTGCTCCTTCAAATCGGTTTGCTGGTACTTCGCGCTCAGTAACCGCGCCATGCAAAATAAGCAACCGCCAAGGAGTTCATGTCAGCTGAAATAACTTCAACTAAGTTGAACTCACGACATACCAGGGAACCTGGGTTCCTTAGGTGGGAGCGGTAACTCCTCTTGCAGTAGCGAACTACTGGTCTGAGGCAAAGGGTACTAGAGGGTTGGGCAAAGGCGAAATTGAGCCTAGTTCAGTGCAAGTAAGCGGGGCTCAACCCATCGCATGTACGCCGCCGTCGACGTGGATGATCTCGCCAGTGGTTTTTGGGAACCAATCAGATAACAGGGCCACTGCTGCTTGAGCAGCTGGCACCGGGTCAGTTACATCCCAGGCTAATGGCGAACGAGAGTTCCAGACTTCTTCGAAATCTGAAAATCCTGGAATTGATTTAGCTGCCATAGTTTTTATGGGACCAGCGGCAACTAGATTGACGCGAATATTCTCAGCACCTAAATCGCGAGCCAAGTAACGTGACGTTGACTCAAGGGCAGCTTTCGCTACACCCATCCAGTCATACTTTGGCCAGGCAACAGTTGCGTCAAAATCAAGACCAACAATTGAAGCACCACCATTAAAAAGTGGCCTGGTTGCCATCGCTAAAGATTTAAATGAATATGCCGAAACTTGCATTGCAGTTGCCACATCTGCCCATTCGGTATTTAAGAAGTTGCCACCGAGTGCAGCCTCTGGTGCAAAACCAATTGAATGCACTACCCCATCGAGACCATCAACATGTTCGCGAATTCGAGATTCAAGGGCAGCTAAATCAGAATCACTTGTTACATCAAGTTCAATGACTGGCGCAGGTTGTGGCAGTCGTCCAGCAATTCGAGTTGTAAGTGACATTACTCGGCCATAAGAGGAAAGAATTACGGTCGCACCTTGTTCTTGTGCAAGTCGGGCGATGTGAAAAGCAATTGATGCATCAGTTAAGACGCCCGTTACTAATATTTTCTTGCCAGCTAGAATTCCCATTGCTAGTGACCCATTCCTAATCCGCCATCAACTGGAATTACCGCACCAGTTATATAGCTTGCTTGTGGCGATGCTAAGAAAGTTACGACATCGGCTATTTCTTCAGCTGAACAAAAACGTTGAAGCGGTACTGACTTGGCAATTTCTTCGCGACGCTTCTCATCCAAAGTTGCAGTCATATCTGTCTCTACGAAACCAGGGGCAACAACGTTGGCAGTTATGCCACGACTTCCGAGTTCGCGGGCAAATGATCGAGCCATTCCGACCAAGCCAGCTTTGCTCGCTGAGTAATTAACTTGCCCAGCCGAACCAGAGAGTCCGACTACGGAACCGATAAAAATTAGCCGCCCTCTTTTTAACTTTAGTAATCCCTTTGTTGCTCGACGAGCTGTGCGAAAAGCGCCAGTTAAATTGGCATCAATAACATCTGCAAAATCTTCATCACTCATACGCATCGATAACGTGTCTTTGGTGATGCCGGCATTACACACCACAATCTCAGGTAAGCCCCATTTTTCTTCGATCAAGGCAAACCCAGCGTCGACACTTTCGGTCGAGGTGACATCCATCTGAACTGACTCAAACTCAGTTGGCGCGGTACCTGATCGGTAAGTGACGACAACGGTGTAGCCAGCCGCCTTGAGAGACTTAGCAATTGCCGAACCAATACCGCGATTGCCGCCAGTGACCAATGCGATTGCGCTCATAGTCGGCAAGGTTACTCGTTACTTCTGCGTAAACCTAAGAACACATCTACTCTAGGCACATGGCTGAAGAAATTTACGACGTAACCAACGCCCAACGAAGCCTTAGCGGCGATCAAAGCGCACGCCAAAAAAGATATTTCCTCTCAATGATGGTCCGTACTGCCTGTTTCATTATGACCGTAGTAACACCTAGTCCATATCGCTGGTTCTTCTTAGCTGGCGCAATCGGATTGCCTTACATCGCAGTTGTAATCGCAAATGCTGGGCGCGAGACCATGGCTCCCGGAAATGCCGTAATCAAAGAGAAGCGACGTTCGATTTCTTAAGCTCGATCTACGAATAGAATCTAGTTATGCGCACCCGTGAGAATTTTGCTTTTCTCAAGTCACTTATTGCGCTAGCGCTAATTGTTCTCTGCTTCATCGCAGCGCAATGGCAATACAACCGTGGCGTTGACCGACATCAGCGCAATTTCTTGATCGAAGAGAACATCGCGGCTCCCAAAATCTCATTAGAAAATGCGGCCGGCGATCTGACCAAAAACGAATGGCGCACCGTAACTACTCAAGGTGTCTTTGATGCTAGCCAAACAATCTTGCTGCGTAATAGATATTTCGAAGGTAAATATGGTTTTGAATTTCTAACTCTGTTCACCAGCTCGAAGAGCGAGAAATTTTGGGTAGATCGTGGCTGGATCGTTGCCGGTAAAGATGCTCTCACCGCTCCAGTTATTCCAAATACACCTACTGGCACTGTCGAGATAACTGGTCGACTGCGCCTAGATACCTCACTTCCTCGCGGCTCATTCTTTGCAATACCTGCAAGTGGTTCTGGCTTAATAAGTAAATGGAATGCTCAGAACGAAGTTGTGACTGAAGGTTTTTATCTCGACTTACTTAACGGATCAACCACTGAACTAACGCCAAAAGTTTCTGCTCAACTTCCAGAACTCAGCGATGGTCCACATATGGCATATGCACTGCAATGGATTTTCTTTGCTGGTTTAGTTGGGTACGGCCGATTCTTAATCCGTAGATCCAGATAGGTCTTGTCGGTTATAAAGTTCGGCATATAAGCCGTTCTTCGCAACTAATTCATCGTGGGTTCCGCGTTCAACGATTACGCCTTTTTCCAGACACAAGATCTGGTCAGCGTCACGAACGGTGCTTAAACGATGCGCAATTACCAAACTGGTTCGCCCCTTTAAAGCAGCACTGAGCGCTTGGTGCACAAGCGCTTCGTTCTCCGAATCTAAGTGAGCAGTTGCTTCATCGAGAATTACTACCTGCGGAGATTTCAAAAGTAAGCGTGCAATAGCTAGGCGTTGTTTCTCGCCACCTGATAAGCGATGCCCGCGCTCTCCCACCATAGTGTCAAAGCCATTTGGCAGAGAAGAAACTAGTGACCAGATTTGCGCCGATTCACAGGCTGCCTGCATCTCTGCTTCGGTTGCATCTGGTTTGGCGTATCGCAAATTTTCACCGATGGTGTCGTGGAATAAATGCGCATCTTGCATTACTACGCCGATATTTTCGCGAAGTGATTTCATGGTTAAATCGCGAATATCAGTTCCAGCAACTTCAATAGAGCCCGAAGTGACGTCATATAGACGTGGAACGAGTGCGCTAATTGTGGTTTTGCCCGCACCAGATGGCCCAACCAGAGCTGTCATGGTGCCTGACTTCGCTGTGAAAGTTAAACCATTTAGGACAACGCCACTCTCAACCGTTTCTGGTTTTGCTACAGACTCAAGAGAGGACAGTGAGATCTCTTCAGCCTTTGGATAAGCAAAAGAAACGTTCTTAAATTCAACTGCAAAATCTTTACCAACTAACTCTTTGGCATTTGGGCGATCTTGCACCATTGGTGCTAAATCCAAAACTTCAAAGATTCGTTCGAAGGACACTAGCGCTGTCATTACATCGATGCGCACATTAGATAGTGCGGTCAGCGGGCCATAGAGGCGGGCTAACAAAGCAGTAATTGCCAATAAAGTTCCGACAGTTACAGTGCCATTAATCGCAAGGTGACCACCAATGCCGTAAGCAATTGCAGTAGCAACGGCAGCAATGCTGGTTAACGCGATAAAGAAGATTCGGTTTAAGAGGGCGATCTCAATGCCGATATCGGCAACTTTACGAGCTCGGGATCGGAAATAGCTTTTTTCATCACTCTGTCGGCCATATAAAGAGACCAACATGGCACCTGAAACATTAAAACGCTCAGTCATCGTTGAAGACATTTCGGCATTTAAGTTAAAAGATTGCCGGGTTAGTGACTGCAGTTTCTTGCCAACCCATTTAGTTGGAACTAGAAAGAGCGGCAATAGCAGAAGCGAAACAATTGTGATCTGCCATGACAGGACTAGCATTGTGCCAATTACCAGGACCAAACTCACTGAGTTGCTCAGTACGCCAGAGAGAGTGGCGGTAAAGGCCTGCTGCGCACCAATGACATCGGAGTTAATTCGCGAGATGAGCGCGCCGGTCTGGGTGCGCGTAAAGAAAGCGACGGATTGTTTTTGAACATGTTCAAAAACTTCTGAACGTAAATCGTAGATGAGACCTTCACCGATGCGAGCCGAGAACCAGCGCCCAAAGATGCTTATGAGTGAATCGAAAATTGCGATGAAGGCAACCGCTAAAGCTAACTTGGTAACTAAAGCGCCATCTCTGGGAATAACGCCTTTATCAATTAATTCACGGAGCAAGAGCGGTGAAGTAACAATTAGAAATGCCTCAATAACAACGGTGATTAAGAAAATCGTAATGTATGTCTTATATGGCTTCGCATAGGAGACGATTCGCTTTACGGTACCTGGCTTTAACTTCTGATTCTTTACTGAAGGATCTGCGGTCATTGACCGAAAGGTCATCCAGACTGCCTGGTTAGACATTTATCAAACCGTGAAGCCGAGAGCGCGCAGCTGATCTCTTCCGTCGTCAGAAATTTTGTCTGGACCCCAAGGTGGCATCCAAACCCAGTTAATTTTTACATCGCTAGTTAGCGGAGCCAATGCTTGGCGGGTCTGATCTTCAATGACATCTTGAAGTGGGCAGGCTGCTGAAGTTAAGGTCATATTCAAAATGGCAATATTGTTTTCATCAACCATTACGTCGTAAATCAACCCTAGATCGACCACATTGATGCCGAGCTCCGGATCAACTACATCCTTCATCGCCTCGGTTACATCATCAATCGCTGCTGTCATGGCATGTCCCCTATTTATCTTCTATGAACTAGTTGGAAGTCTATCTATAACTTGGCTTGAGCTTGTACTACGGCATCTTTGTAGGCCATCCAGCCCAATAGTGCGCATTTGATTCGAGCGGGAAACTTGGAGACTCCGGCCATAGCAACGGCATCCTCGAGGATCGCATCGTCACCGACCATGGTGCCTTTGCTCTGCATTAGCTCGGTGAAATTAGTCAAAACTAGTTCAGCTTCAGCAACGCTTTTGCCTAGTAATAAGTCACTCAAAATAGAAACACTTGCTTGTGAGATGGAACAGCCAACTCCATCCCAAGTAATCGACGAAACTTTTTCGCCATCGAGAGTCACGTTAAGAGTTATCTCATCGCCACAGCTCGGATTTACATGGTGCACTTGTGCATCGTAAGTAGCAGCCAACCCTTTGTGCTGCGGACGCTTGTAATGATCAAGGATTACTTCTTGATAGAGGCTATCTAATTGCATTACTTACCACCGAAATATTTTTGAGCTCCGAGAATTCCTTCGATAAGCGCATCAACATCTTGCTCATCGTTGTACAGATAAAGCGAAGCGCGAGTTGTGGCTTGTACGCCAAGTTTGCGAGTTAGTGGCCAAGCACAGTGATGGCCAGTTCGTACCGCTATGCCTTGTGCATCTAGGAACTGACCTAAGTCGTGCGGATGAATGTCACCCAGGGTAAATGAAGCCACTGCCCCGCGCTCGAGCATGTCGAGTGGGCCAACTAATTTCAGTTCTGGAATTTCTTGTAAGCGTTTTAGCAGATACCCGCCTAACTTCTGTTCATGTTGATAAATCTCCGCCATGCCAATTGCGGATAGGTAATCAAGAGCTGCAGCTAAACCAACAGCCTGCGCCATATTCGGTACGCCAGCCTCATGGCGTCGTGGTGATGGTGCCCAAACCGCATCTGTCATCGTTACAGATTCGATCATTGATCCACCGAAAAGAAATGGCGGTAAATCTTTAAGTAGTTCTGCGCGGCCCCATAAAACACCAATGCCGGTTGGGCCAACTGTTTTATGTCCAGAGAAAGCTAGGAAATCAATCTCTAAATCTCTAACGTTAACCGGCATGTGAGGTACAGATTGGCACGCATCAAGAACAACCACTGCGCCTACTTCGTGCGCACGAGCCACTATTGCAGCCATTGGATTTACAGTTCCTAAAACATTTGATTGATGAGTTAACGCAACCACTTTGGTATTTGGCGTAATAATCTCAGACAAGTTTGAGAGATCTAATCGACCATCTGGCGTAACTGCGAACCACTTTAATCCCGCGCCAGATCGCTTAGCTAATTGCTGCCAAGGTATCAGATTTGCATGGTGCTCCATCTCGGAAACCACTATGCGATCTGTCGAAGTTAAATTGAAACGATTATCGCTACCGCCGTTGCTAAACGCATAAGCAAGTAAGTTCAGGCTTTCGGTGGCGCTTTTGGTGAAGATAATCTCATCAGCACTGCCACCTAGAAACTTAGCCACAGTTTCGCGAGCACCTTCGTAAGCATCGGTGGCTTCTTCAGCCAACTGATGCGCACCACGATGAACCGCTGCGTTGTGCACGCGATAGAAATTGCTTTCAGCCTCAATAACCGAATTTGGTTTTTGACTTGTGGCGCCCGAGTCCAAATAAACCAACCTTTTCCCATCGCGAATAGTGCGCTCAAAGATTGGAAAATCTTGGCGCACTACACGAGGGTCAAAGGCCATATCTCTACTTACTTACATACTCGGCATAGCCATTTGCTTCGAGCTTTTCAGCAAGCTCTGGTCCGCCTTCTTCAACGATGCGACCATCAGCAAACACATGCACGAAATCTGGTTTGATGTAACGCAAGATACGGGTGTAGTGAGTAATTAGCAGTACACCTAGATCGTTATCAGCCTTGGCGCGAACTACGCCTTCGGAAACAATGCGAAGAGCATCGACATCTAGACCGGAGTCAGTCTCATCAAGAATTGCAATTTTTGGCTTAAGTAGTTCTAGCTGCATGATTTCGTGACGCTTCTTTTCGCCGCCAGAGAAACCCTCGTTGACGTTACGTTCAGCAAACGATGGATCCATGCTGAGTGCAGCCATTGCTGACTTAACTTCGCCAACCCAAGTACGTAATTTAGGCGCTTCGCCGCGAAGCGCTGTTGCAGCGGTGCGCAGGAAGTTTGAAACTGAAACGCCTGGAACTTCTACTGGGTATTGCATCGCTAGGAATAAGCCAGCACGAGCACGCTCGTCGACTGTCATATCTAGTAGGTCAACACCATCAAGAGTCACAGTGCCACCAGTGATTTGGTATTTTGGGTGGCCGGCAATTGAGTAAGCCAAAGTAGATTTACCAGAACCGTTTGGTCCCATGATTGCATGGGTTTCACCGCTCTTGATAGTTAGGTCTACACCCTTCAAGATTTCAACTGGGCCATTTTCAGTATCAACTGAAACTTTAAGGCCGCGAATTTCTAGTGTGCTCATAACAATCCTCTACTTAACTTCTACGGTTACGGAATCTCCGTCAACCACTACTGCATAAACATCAACTGGTGCTACTGCCGGAAGAGTTAGCGCTACCCCGGTACGTAAATCAAACTCTGCGCCATGTAACCAACACTCGATCTTGAATCCTGTGACATCGCCTTCAGATAGCGAAGCATCTGAGTGGCTGCAGGTGTCACCGATCGCAAATACTTCGGAACCAACGCGAGCAACACAGATTGACTTGCCATCTTTTTCAATGCGAACTGGCTTGCCTTCAAGCAAATTAGAAAGGCTTAGATCACTCATTGGGCACCTGCTTTTTCGAGCTCGGAATCGATACGAGTCATCAAACGATCCTGAATCTCTGCGATACCAATTTCAGAGACGATTTCATTGAAGAAGCCTCGGACAACCAGGCGACGAGCATCTTCGACCGCGATGCCACGTGACATCAGATAGAAGAGTTGTTCGTCATCAAAGCGGCCGGTAGTACTCGCGTGCCCAGCGCCTACAATTTCACCAGTTTCAATTTCTAGATTAGGAACTGAATCAGCGCGAGCCCCATCGCTTAACAACAAGTTACGGTTTAGCTCATAGGTGTCAGTACCTTCGGCAGCTGCACGAATAAACACATCGCCAATCCAGACTGTGTGTGCATCTTGGCCAGCGAGTGCGCCTTTGTAATTAACTCGTGACTTTGCATTTGGAACTAAGTGATCAACGAACATGCGATGTTCGAAGAATTGCCCAGCGGTTGCGAAATAGACACCTAGCAGTTCAGTTGATGCGCCCTGACCCTTAAATTCAACAGTTGGCAGCAAACGAACTACATCTCCACCCACAGTTACGATGATTGATTTAAAGGTGGCATCTTTATCAACAATGGCATGCTGACGTCCGGCATGAATAGTTTTAGAATCCCATTCCTGCAGTGAGACCACCGTTAGATTCGAACCTGGTTCGCAGATAATTTCAATATCTTCAGCGATTAAGTGATCACCAGTATTTTCAATAATCACAGTTGCCTTGGCATTTGCGCCAATCCGTAACTGAACTCTAGAGAGTTCGGCATCAGTTAGCCCACCAGCTAGTCGATGAAGTGAGATCGGCTCAGCCAGTTCGGTGTTAGCCGCGATCTTAAGCACACTAACTTCGGTCGCCGCTTCATGAATGCGACCAACAATTACATCGTCAGTCGTTGATTCAGCTGAAACTAGTTCGCGACCAATTCGCTCAAAAGTTACGCCAGCAGGAGCACTGCCAGTTAGGGCTAAAGTATTACGAGAAGCTAATTTGAAAGTGCCATCGTGTAAGCCACCAAGACGTTTGAGCGGAGTAAACCGCCAAGCTTCTTCGCGCCCAGTAGGCGTTAAGTAGTTAGTTGTGAGGGTAGACATATTGACTTAACCAACCGCGCCTTCCATTTGGAGTTCGATCAAGCGATTTAGCTCGAGTGCGTACTCCATTGGTAGTTCGCGGGCAATTGGTTCAATAAATCCACGCACGATCATGGCCATTGCTTCATCTTCAGTTAAGCCACGTGACATTAGATAGAAGAGTTGATCGTCGCTAACTTTCGAAACTGTAGCTTCGTGACCCATTGATACATCGTCTTCACGAATATCAACATAAGGATAAGTATCAGAGCGAGAAATAGTGTCAACCAAAAGAGCATCGCATTTAACGGTGCTCTTTGAATGATGCGCGCCTTCTTGCACTTGTACTAAGCCGCGGTAAGAAGTACGTCCACCGCCGCGTGCAACTGATTTAGAAATTACAGATGAAGATGTATAAGGCGCTGCGTGAACCATCTTGGCGCCGGAATCTTGATGCTGACCTTCGCCAGCGAAAGCTAAGGAGAGAGTCTCGCCCTTTGCATGTGGACCCATCAAGAAAATAGCTGGGTACTTCATGGTTACCTTTGAACCAATGTTGCCATCGACCCATTCCATAGTTGCACCTTCAGCACAAGTTGCGCGCTTGGTTACTAAGTTATAAACGTTGTTAGACCAGTTTTGAATTGTGGTGTAACGAACGCGAGCACCCTTTTTGACAATGATTTCAACTACAGCTGAGTGCAATGAATCTGACTTGTAAATTGGAGCTGTGCAACCTTCAACATAATGAATGTATGAATCTTCATCGGCGATAATCAAGGTGCGCTCGAACTGACCCATATTCTCAGTATTAATTCGGAAATAAGCCTGTAACGGAATATCTACATGTACGCCCTTAGGAACGTAGATGAAAGAACCACCTGACCAAACTGACGTGTTAAGGGCGGCAAACTTATTGTCGCCAACTGGAATAACAGTGCCGAAGTACTCTTTGAAGAGCTCAGGGTGCTCTTTTAAAGCGGTATCAGTGTCAAGGAAAATTACGCCTTGCGCCGCTAAGTCTTCGCGAATTGAGTGATAAACAACTTCTGATTCATACTGCGCTGCAACACCTGAAACTAAACGCTGTTTTTCAGCCTCTGGAATACCTAAACGGTCATAGGTATTTTTAATTTCTTCTGGCAGATCTTCCCAAGTAGCTGCTTGCTTCTCGGTTGAACGCACGAAGTACTTAATGGTGTCGAAGAAAATACCGCTTAAGTCGGAGCCCCAATTTGGCATTGGCTTCTTTTCGAAGAGGGTCAAACCTTTAAGGCGCAGATCAAGCATCCACTGTGGCTCGGATTTCTTCGCAGAGATATCGCGAACAACTTCCTCGTTGATGCCGCGCTTTGAATTTGCGCCAGCATCATTCTTATCGGACCAACCGAATTCGTAATTGCCGAGTCCGTCGAGTTCTGGATGTGCGATTGTCATTAGTTGCCTCTCCGAGCACTAGTTTTGTTTACTGCATTTTTTGTTACTGCATTTTTTGTTACTGCATTTTTTGTTATTGCATTGGGAATATATGTTGTACAAACACCGTCGCCATGCGCGATCGTTGCTAAACGTTGGACGTGCGTGCCGAGTATCGCTGAGAACGCTGCAGTTTCGGCTTCGCAGAGTTCTGGAAATTCAGCCGCCACGTGAGCTATCGGACAATGATGCTGACAAATTTCTTCGCCCATCTTTCGCTCAATGACGGTAGCTGCGTATCCCTGCTCAGTTAAAAATGAGGCAAGTGCTTCGTTTTTATCTGAAGCCTTTTTGATGGCATCGGTTCCTTTGCGTTCGATGTCATCTGCACGCGTCTTTGCAAAAGCTTGCACTAAATGAGCACCAGATTGGGCCGACATAAACTTAAGCGCTGCAACAGCTAAGTCATCGTATGAGTGCTCAAACTTTTCGCGGCCCTGATCGGTCATCACAAATACCTTGGAAGGACGGCCACGGCCACGAGATAGACCAACATGCGGTTCGCGGGCCTCGAGAATTCCATCGCCGATTAAATTATCTAGATGGCGGCGAATGCCAGCTGGGGTTAGCGCTAACCGCTCGCCTAGAGCCACGGCGGTCGATGGGCCATTTTCTAGAATTGAGCGTGCGATTGCGTCGCGCGTACGCAAATCATCGCCGGCTGGCGGCGCACTCATAATCTGGCTTTTCACAACAGTAATGTATCGTAAATCGAGGGTTTCCTCTCGGCGACGCCTTAGTGAGGGGCGCCTCAGGCTTGGCTGCTGCCCGCTGCCATAGGGTTGGCTCATGCCATTCCTCTACCTTTTACTGGTATTTCAAACTGGCATTGTCTTAACTGGTGCCACTGTTCGAATTACTGGCTCGGGGCTGGGCTGTCCGACTTGGCCCGAATGTACTTACGGTTCTTATGTCCCAGTTGCCGGCCAAGCCGAAGGTGCATTCCATGCCTGGATTGAGTTTGGAAACCGGCTACTAACTTTCTTACTCTTATTTGCCGCTGTCGCCGTTGTTATCTATGCGATTAGAAAAGCTCGGCGCGATCTGCTTTGGCGCGCATTATTACAAGTTCTGGGTATTTTCGGTCAAGGAGTTATTGGCGGGATCACGGTTCTGACAGATTTGAATCCGTTAGCTGTAGCAAGCCACTTTATTCTCTCAATATTTTTAATCGCTGGCGCTGTTTCAATAGTCGCCCGCGGACGAACACCTTTGATCTCAATTCGCCCAACTGAAATAAAAGTGAAAGTTCTGGCACGCGCGCAAGTTCTTTTAACTTTTGTGGTCATTGTGATCGGTACCTTAGTTACTGGTTCTGGTCCACATGCTGGTGATTTAGATGCTCCGCGGTTAAACCTCGATGAACGTGCGATCTCTTGGCTACATGCCGATGCCGTGATTGCACTCCTGGGTGTTTCACTTGCGTTACTTGTTCTGTCGGAAATTTCACCTGAGACAAAGCGGCGAATCAAGATTTTCTTTGCGGTAACTCTCGTGCAAGGTTTAATTGGCTACCTTCAGTACATACTTGGTCTGCCGGAACTTCTAGTAATTGTGCACGTGCTCGGATCAACGTTGGTCTGGATTGCTTCGTGGCGAATTTGGTTATCTATTGCAACAGCAGAACGAACATAGGAGCAAAGAATGAGCCAGATGACCGGTTGGACTGAGTTAGATGATCAGGCAGTCACCTACGCCCGCGCGCTTGCTATGGATGCAGTGCAGAAGGTGGGCAATGGACATCCTGGTACTGCGATGGCACTAGCGCCCGTTGCCTATAACTTATTTCAGCGCCATTTAGTTCATGATCCAGCTGAGCCAAATTGGATAGGTCGCGATCGATTTATTCTTTCTTGTGGCCACTCTTCTATAACGCTTTATACCCAACTGTTCTATAGCGGTTACGGCTTAGAAATGGCCGACATAAAAGCATTTCGTACTTGGAATTCCTTAACTCCAGGCCATCCAGAATACGGTCACACCGCTGGTGTTGAAATGACTACTGGCCCACTTGGTCAAGGTGTTGCGACCGCTGTTGGCATGGCAATGGCAGCTCGTTTTGAACGTGGTTTATTTGATCCGGCACCTGCAGTTGGTAAATCTTTATTCGATCACACAATTTGGGTGATCTGTTCTGATGGAGATCTAGAAGAAGGAGTTAGTGCCGAAGCTTCATCTTTGGCCGGAACTCAAGAGCTTGGTAATTTAGTAATTATCTACGATGACAATCGCATCTCGATTGAAGGCGATACTCATAACGCATTTACTGAAGATGTTTCTGCGCGCTATCGTGCCTACGGTTGGCATGTAATTGATGTTCCTGCTGCTGCCGATGGTCGGATTGATTTACCAGCAGTTGATGCTGCCATGATTTCAGCAAAAGCTGAATTAACTAAGCCATCGCTAATTCGCATGCACTCTGTAATTGCATGGCCAGCACCAAAAGCTAAGGGAACTGCCGGTTCACATGGCTCTGCGTTAGGTGCTGAAGAGATTGCTGAAACCAAGAAGATTTTAGGTTTGAATCCAGATGAGCATTTCGCACTCTCTGACGAAGTTTTTGCGCATGTACGGAAAGTTAAAGAGCGCGGCGCGCAATCACGCAAGGATTGGGAATCTCGTTTAGCGTCTTGGCAAAACAGCAATCCAAATGAGGCAGCGTTGCTAAAGCGCCTGCAGAATAGCGAATTACCTGCTGGTTGGGATTCAGAACTTCCAGTTTTTGAGGCGGGCACGCAATTAGCAACCCGCGCAGCATCAGGTAAAGTGATCAACGCGCTTGCCAAGAAGATGCCCGAACTTTGGGGCGGATCAGCAGATTTAGCTGGTAGCAATAACACCGATATTGACGGTGGCGGATCATTCTTGCCCGCAACCAGTGCGATCAAAAACGCCAACCCTTACGGCCGCATTGTTCACTTCGGAATTCGCGAACACGCAATGGGTTCGATTCTAAATGGCGCAGCACTTCACGGTTTATCTCGCTCTTTTGGTGGCACATTTCTAGTCTTTAGCGATTACATGCGTCCAGCTGTTCGACTTGCTGCACTTATGAATATTCCAAGTACCTTTGTTTGGACTCACGATTCAATTGGCGTCGGTGAAGATGGGCCAACACATCAACCAATCGAGCATTTCGCAGCCCTTCGTGCGATTCCAAATCTTGCAGTCATTCGCCCTGGAGATGCCAATGAAGTGAACGTGGCCTGGCGCGAGATAATTGCCCGCCGCTCCCCTGCTGCAATTATTTTGTCCCGCCAAAATCTGCCAGTTGTTGACCGAACAACGCATGCCTCTGCAAACGAAGTTGCTAAAGGCGCTTACATCCTGAAAGCGGCAAGCAGTAAAGCTAAAGTCACTTTGATTGCTACTGGTTCTGAAGTTTCGCTAGCGTTAGATGTAGCAACCGCCCTTGAAGCTAGATCAATTTCAACTGCAGTTGTTAGTGCTCCTTGCTTAGAGTGGTTTGATGCACAACCTGACTCTTACCGTACTTCAGTTCTACCAAGTGACTCACTTAAGGTAAGTATTGAAGCGGGAATTTCACAAGGTTGGCATCGCTATGTTGGAAGTAACGGTTTAACCATCTCGCTTGAACACTATGGCGCATCAGCTTCAGCCCCTGTCTTGTTTAAGGAGTTCGGTTTTAGTGTTGAAGCAATCGTTCCAAAGATTGAGGCTGCGCTGTAATGCAAATATCTGACCTTGCTAAAGCTGGCTGTTCAGTCTGGTTAGATGATCTATCCAGAGCCAAGTTGACTGGTACTGATGCGCACTCGCTTCCACCTCGCATTAGCAATTCGGGCGTAGTTGGCGTAACTACTAATCCAGCAATTTTCAAGGCAGCTATTTCAGATGCCACCGAATACTCAGCCGATATTGCAGCCCTGAAAGGTAACTCTGTCGAGGAGGTAATTACCAAACTAACTACCGATGATGTGCGAATCGCGTGCGACTTGTTTACCGATATCTATCGATCAAGTAATGGGTTTGATGGCCGAGTGAGCATTGAAGTAGATCCGCGCTCAGCGCATGACACAGCCGCAACCGTCAAAGAAGGTAAAGCGCTCTGGCAAATAATTAATCGCCCAAATGTGCTGATTAAAGTTCCGGCAACTTT
>JBILXJ010000088.1:0-4174 GCA_044378655.1 Candidatus Planktophila sp.
TAAACAGTGGTGCTTGGCTTTAGAAATGAAATCATTTGAAGTTCCCTTTCGAGCAATAAACGTTTGGTTTTTTGATTCCTAAGTGTGACACTACCGTCTATGAGGAAATTTGGCTCGTTCGCTTGGCGCACAGTCGCCGTTGCGGGTGATTCCATGTCGCCCACGCTGGTTGATGGCGATTGGCTGGTGGTTTCCTGGGTGGTGCCTAAATTAAAGGCACGAAAAGTCTATGTAATTGAGCGTGCTGATCGACCCGGAGTTCTTGTCATAAAGCGCTTACTTGAAATAGGTAGCGGTGAAAACGCCGGCAAAGTTTGGGTCGAAGGCGATAACAAAGCCAGCACAGATTCGCGACAGTGGGGCTGGATCAGCGAAAGCGAACTACGCGCGCGAGTGCTCTTTCGTTACAAGAAAGCAAAACGCAGTCGTAATTAATTAGCGAGTAAATGCCTCAGTCATTAACGCTTTAGCTTCTTCTTCGTGCCAATGATGATTTCCGGTTGCAGGGGAGGCAGTTGCCAATCGAGAAACTCGACGAAGTGTGCGACCACTAAAGCCGTTGCCACCAAAGTGCTCAGAAGTGCCGAGAGCGATATGTGACCAAGCACCTTGATTAGCTGGTTCATCTTGAACCCAAAGAAGTGATGCGTTTGGATGCTTGGCTGCTTCGGCTGCCATCTCGGCTGCAGGCAGTGGATACAACTGCTCAACTCGAACGATTGCAGTTGAATTCTCACCAATCTTCTCGCGCTCAGCAACTAGATCGTGATAGATCTTGCCAGAACAGAAAATCAAACGTGAAGCGTTTGCAACTTTGTCATCACCAATAACTGGGCGGAAAGTTCCGGAGGTGAAATCACTAAGTGCCGATGCTGCAGCCTTTAGTCGCAACATTGACTTAGGTGTGAAGACCACCATTGGGCGACGAGCAGGATTAGCTGCATGCCAACGTAATAAGTGGAAGTAAGAAGCAGGGGTTGAAGGTTGCGCAACCGTCATATTGTTTTCAGCACAGAGCAATAGGTAGCGCTCAATGCGACCTGATGAGTGATCTGGTCCTTGACCTTCGTAGCCATGTGGCAAGAGAAGAACTACTGATGAACGCTCGCCCCACTTTTGCAAAGCGGAGGAAATGAACTCATCAATAATCGTTTGTGCGCCATTGCTGAAGTCACCAAATTGGCCTTCCCACATAACCAGCGCATCTTCGCGGACCACGGAATAGCCATATTCGAAGCCCATTGCAGCGTATTCCGAGAGCAATGAGTCGATTACGAAGAATTGATTCTCATCTTGAATCAGACCACGTAGCGGAGTCCACTCGCTGGCATTTTCTTTATCAACAATCACTGCGTGACGATTTGAGAAAGTACCGCGGCGGGAATCTTGACCAGCTAAACGAATTGGTCGACCTTCAAGCAACAATGAACCAAAAGCAAGAGTTTCACCCATTGACCAGTCGATGGTGCCATCGTTTAACATTTCAACGCGCTTAGTTAGTTGCGGAACTAACTTCGGATGAATAGTAAATCCTTCAGGAACTGCAACTTGGGTTGCTGCAATCTGGCGAGCAACTGCTTCGGTGATTGAAGTGTCAACAGTTGTAGGTGCCGGAACTTGTGGAATCTGTCGGTGGGCAGGTTGCTCAGCTTCGTGATTATGAACTGAAGCAAATACCGCTTCGAGTTGATCTTGGAAATCTTTGGCAACTGCTTCGGCTTCGACCTGAGTGATGTCTCCGCGACCGATCAAACTTTCAGTGTAAAGCGTACGAGTAGTGCGCTTCGCATCGATCAACTTGTACATAAGCGGCTGAGTGAAACTTGGCTCGTCACCTTCGTTGTGTCCACGACGGCGGTAGCAAACCATGTCGATGACCACATCTTTATTAAATTCTTGGCGATACTGGAAAGCTAAGCGAGCAACGCGAACACACGCTTCAGGATCATCACCATTTACGTGGAATACCGGAGCTTGAATAATCTTGGCAAAATCGGTTGAGTATGTTGAAGAGCGAGAACCGTGAGGTGAGGTAGTAAAACCAACTTGGTTATTAACCACGATGTGCACAGTTCCGCCGGTGCGATAGCCACGAAGTTGTGACATCTGCAGAGTTTCGGCAACAACACCTTGACCAGCAAAGGCAGCATCACCGTGCATCAAGATCGGAAGAACCGAGAAAATATTCTTGATATTTAACTTATCCTGCTTAGCCCGCACAATGCCTTCAAGTACTGGGTTTACCGCCTCGAGGTGAGATGGGTTAGCAGCCAAATAGATCTTGGTTGTCGCACCTGATTCGGCAGTAAATATGCCTTCAGTACCTAAGTGGTACTTAACATCGCCCGAACCCTGTACTTGATTCTCTTGGTAGTGACCTTCGAACTCTTGGAAAATCTGACCATGTGATTTACCGGCAATGTTTGCAAGTACGTTCAAGCGACCACGGTGTGGCATACCGATACATACTTCATCAAGCTTTGCTTCGGCAGCCGCAGAAATGACTGCATCAAGAAGTGGAATTACCGATTCGCCACCTTCGAGTGAAAAACGTTTCTGGCCCACGAACTTGGTCTGCAAGAACGATTCAAAAGCTTCGGCGCTATTTAGCTTGCGTAAAATACGTAGTTGTTCTTCGCGAGGAACTTGTTGAGTTCCAACTTCAATATGCTCTTGCATCCATTTACGTTCAGCTGGATTTTCGACGTACATGTATTCAACGCCAATTGAACGGCAATATGAATCACGCAAAATTCCGAGGATATTACGAAGCGGCATGAATGCTTTGCCACCAAAACCACCAGTTGCAAATTCGCGATCAAGATCCCAGAGAGTTAAGCCGTGCGTTTCAACTTCTAGATCTGGGTGAGAACGCTGCTTATATTCAAGTGGATCGGTATCGGCCATCAAGTGACCATTAGTGCGATAAGCCTGAATTAATTGCTGCACGCGAGCAGTCTTAGAAATATGGTCATCGCGAGTAAAATCTAAATCTGAAGCCCAATGAATCGGTACGTAAGGAATTCGTAGCGCCGCGAAGATATCTTCATAGAAACGATCTGCACCAAGAAGTAACTCATGAATGCGACGCAAGAAGTCGCCAGATTGAGCACCTTGAATAACTCGGTGGTCGTAAGTGCTAGTTAACGTAATTACCTTGCTAACAGCCATGCGGGCCAAGGTTTCATCGGATGCGCCCTGGAATTCAGCTGGGTAATCCATTGCGCCAACGCCAATAATTAAGCCTTGGCCTTGAACTAAACGTGGAACAGAGTGAACGGTTCCGATAGTGCCTGGATTAGTTAGCGAAGCAGTAGTTCCTGCGTAATCTTCTACAGTTAGCGTGCCACCGCGTGCTTTGCGAATAACTGCTTCGTAAGCGCTTACGAATTGTGCGAAATCTAAATCTTCACAACCCTTAATAGATGGAACCAATAACTGACGTGAGCCGTCTGGCTTAGCTAAATCGATCGCAATTCCAAGATTGATATGTTCTGGTTGACCGATCGCAGGCTTGCCGTCAATTTCGCCATAAAAAACATTCATCTCTGGCATTGCACGCATCGCTTTAATCATTGCGTAGCCGATAATGTGCGTGAAAGAAACTTTTCCACCACGAGTACGCTTCAAATGATTATTAATCACGATGCGGTTATCGATCATCAATTTTGCCGGAATTGCGCGAACACTTGTTGCAGTCGGAACAGTTAGTGAAGCTTCCATACTTTGCACAACTCGCGCGCTAACTCCACGAATCGGAGTCAATGATGATGCTGCCGGTGTTACTAAAACTGGAACTGGCTTGGCAACCGGATCTGCCGGTGTCGGAGCAGTCGTGACAACTGGTGCAGTTACTAAAGCTTGTTGAGCTTGGACTGGGGCAGCAGGTGCTGGTGTTGCAACTGGTGCAGTTACCGGAGCAGCTGCTTGTGCCTGCATCGCTTTAGGAATTGGGGGAACGCCGGCTTTAGGAGCAGCAGCATTGCTTTGTGCCGCAACACCATTCTTTGTGAAGTATTCAATCCAAGCTTGATCAACTGAAGTGGGATCTGCAAGATAACGCTCTTGCATCTCATCGACTAACCAATCGTTAGCACCAAAATCGATATTTGAATCGGAAGCCGACACTGGCTTTCTCCCCTTGTTAGTAGCGATCTACACGTGAAGTCTACCG
>JBILXJ010000089.1:0-4142 GCA_044378655.1 Candidatus Planktophila sp.
GATTGGGCTAACTGGCCAGAGTTTCGTCGCTTAGAACATTTAGGTTTGACGATGTATGGCCAGATGACAGCTGGATCTTGGATTTATATTGGCACGCAAGGAATTCTGCAAGGTACCTACGAAACTTTTGCGGCGGTTGCTCGCAAACATTTCGGCGGCACATTGCAAGGCACGCTCACGTTAACTGGTGGCTGTGGTGGCATGGGCGGCGCGCAACCTTTGGCAGTAACTATGAATGGTGGCGTTTGTTTAATCGTAGATATTGATAAGACCCGATTACAAAAACGTGTTGAGACTCGTTATCTCGATGAAATCGCGGACAATCTAGATGATGCAATTGAGCGAGTATTAAAGGCAAAAAATCTAGGAGTTCCACTTTCAGTGGGGCTAGTTGGCAATACTGCCGAGTTGTTTCCCAAGCTGTTATCAATGGATGTTCCAATCGATATTGTCACTGACCAAACATCAGCACATGATCCGCTTTCATATATTCCAGCTGGAATTGATTATCACGATGCTGCCTCAATGGCACAGGCAGATCCAATTGATTTCACTAAACGTGCTCAAGCTTCAATGGCTAAACATGTCGAAGCCATGGTTGGTTTTATGGATAAAGGCGTTGTGGTCTTTGATTACGGAAACTCAATTCGCGATGAAGCCCGTCAAGGTGGGTTTAGTCGAGCATTCGCATTTCCCGGATTCGTGCCCGCTTATATTCGGCCACTTTTCTGCGAAGGTAAAGGTCCGTTCCGCTGGGTAGCTTTATCTGGGGATCCAAAAGATATCTACCGCACCGATAAGGCAGTACTTGATCTATTCCCAGAAAATCAAGAGCTAAACCGTTGGATCACGATGGCGCAAGAAAAGGTGGCTTTTCAAGGCTTACCTGCTCGTATCTGTTGGTTGGGTTATGGCGAGCGCGAGAAAGCTGGCCTAGCCTTTAATGATCTAGTTGCTCGCGGTGAAGTTTCAGCACCGATCGTGATTGGTCGAGATCACCTAGATTGCGGTTCAGTGGCATCGCCTTATCGCGAAACTGAAGCAATGCTCGATGGCTCTGATGCAATTGCTGACTGGCCACTATTAAATGCGATGGTAAATATCGCCTCCGGTGCGTCATGGGTATCACTACATCATGGTGGCGGTGTTGGCATGGGTCGTTCAATGCATGCTGGTCAAGTTTCAGTTGCCGACGGCACAAAACTTGCGGCTCAAAAACTAGAGCGAGTTCTAACCAATGATCCAGGTATGGGCGTGATTCGACATGCTGATGCTGGCTATGACCACGCGATCAACACAGCAAAAGAACGCCATGTTCATGTACCGATGCTGGATATTGAATAAGTAATGTCTAATTTGCTGGTTACTGATATCGGCTGTCTCATTACAAATGAGGCGAGCATTGATGGAACACCGCTAGGAATAATTAATGATGCGGCTTTCGCAGTAACTGATGGACGTGTCTCTTGGGTTGGCGCGCGTAGTGGCGTAAATGCCAGTGACTACCAAAATGTAATTAGCGCAAATGGCAAGGCTGTAATTCCTGGTTTTGTCGATAGCCATAACCATTTAGTTTTTGCCGGTGATCGAGCAATTGAATTTTCAGCTCGCATGCAAGGTCAACCATATGAAGCAGGTGGCATTAATTACACAGTTGAGCAAACGCGTAGGGCGAGTGATGAAGAGTTACGCGGAAACGTTTCAGCCCTTGTTAAGGAAGGTTTAATTTCAGGCACCACGACTGTCGAGATTAAGTCGGGCTATGGGCTCTCTATTGCCGATGAGTTACGCAGTCTCGAAATTGCTCGTGAATTCACGGATGAAACGACTTTCTTAGGTGCCCATGTTGTGCCAAGTGAGTTCAAAAGCGCCCCAGAGGATTACATAGCAATGGTTTGCGGACCAATGCTCGATGCTGTTGCCCAGCATGCGAAGTGGATAGATGTTTTCTGCGATCGCGGCGCATTTAGTCCAGATCAAACTCGACAGATTCTAAAGGCCGGAATTGCTAAAGGTCTATTACCAAGATTGCATGCCAACCAGCTTGAGCCAGGTGAGGGAATCAAGGTTGGCGTCGAGTTAGGCGCTGCATCAGTTGATCACATTTCATATTTCAACGATTCTGACATCGCCGCATTAGCTAATTCAAACACCGTGGCCACCTTCTTACCTGGTGCTGAATTCTCGACCCGTAGCAAATACCCAGATGCTCGGCCAATGTTTTCTGCTGGCATTCAAGTGGCGATTGCCAGTGACTGCAACCCAGGCAGTTCATACACCACAAACATGTCGCTGATGGTTGCGTTGGCAGTTCGGGAAATGTTCTTCACGCCCGAGCAAGCTTTGTGGTCTGCCACAAAAGGTGGGGCTCTTGCACTACGTCGGAATGATGTTGGGTACTTAAGCGTTGGCGCGAAAGCTGACTTTACAATTTTAAGTAGTAACTCTTATCTGCATCTGGCATATCGACCAGGTGTTAACTTAATAGAACAGGTATGGCGCAATGGCAACAAAATCAGCTAATCAAATCACTGAAGTACTCTTAGGTACCTCTGGGTTAACTTTTTCGGAAGTGATTGCCGTTGCTCGCTTTGATGCGAAAGTTTCACTTGGGCCAGAAACAATTACCGCCATTAACGCTTCACGTAAATATATTGAAGAGTATGCAGCTGGTGGAATTCCGGTTTATGGTGTTTCAACTGGTTTCGGAGCACTGGCTAATCGACACATTGACGTTAAAGATCGTGTTCAACTACAAAAGTCACTGATTCGTTCACATGCCGCCGGCGTTGGCCCGGCTATTGAACGTGAGGTTGTGCGCGCTTTAATTCTTTTGCGCCTGCGAACCATGGCATCTGGCCGCACAGGCGTGCGACTTACGGTTGCTCAAACATATTGCGATCTATTGAATGCTGGAATCACACCCGTAGTACCTGAATTTGGCTCACTTGGATGTAGTGGAGACCTTGCCCCGCTTTCTCATTGTGCCTTGGCGCTTATGGGTGAAGGACGAGTCCACGATGCCAACGGGATAGAGATGGAAACTGCTAAAGCATTTGCGGCAGCTGGAATCAAACCAATTGAGCTGGAAGCCAAAGAAGGTTTGGCGTTAATTAACGGAACTGACGGAATGTTAGGCATGTTGATTTTGGCGATAAACGATTTAACGCAACTCTGCACAGTCGCAGATATCACGACGGCAATGAGCATTGAAGGTTTGCTTGGCACAGATCGAGTTTTTGCGCCAGATCTACATTTCCCACTTCGCCCACAAGTTGGTCAGGCTCAAAGTGCGGCAAATATTTTTGCCATGTTGAAGGGTTCACCAATCGTGGCCTCGCATCGAGAAAATGATTCACGAGTACAAGATGCTTACTCGCTTCGCTGTGCCCCCCAAGTTGCCGGCGCAGTTCGTGACACTATTGCGCATGCCGCGACTATTGCGACTCGCGAATTAGCAAGTGCGATTGATAATCCAGTGGTGTTGCCTGATGGCCGAGTTGAATCAAATGGCAATTTTCATGGCGCACCCGTCGGTTATGTTTTAGATTTCTTAGCTATCGCAGCTGCTGATCTAGGTTCGATTGCCGAAAGACGAACTGATCGCGCGCTAGATCAATACCGTTCAGCTGGTCTGCCACCGTTCTTGGCAAATGACCCTGGCGTTGATTCTGGTTTAATGATTGCGCAATACACCCAAGCCGGATTAGTTAGTGAGAACAAACGTCTTGCCACCCCAGCAAGTGTTGATTCGATTCCAAGTTCTGGAATGCAAGAAGATCATGTTTCAATGGGTTGGTCGGCTGCACGTAAATTACGTAAAGTTGTTGAAAACCTAAATCACATTTTGGCAATTGAACTGGTAACCGCAGCTCGCGCAATCGAGATGCGAACTGGCCTGCAACCTGGCGCTGCTACCGGGCGGGTAATTACTGAGCTTCGCAAAGTTGTTGGTGGCGTTGGCCCAGACCGCTTTTTATCGCCGGAACTGCAAGCCGCTAGCGCGTTAGTCGCATCAGGATCAATCGTTAGCGCTGCACGCGAAGTGGTTGCCGACCTTATTTAACAGGAGCTTGCGGCTAAACCAGCTGCAATTTCAAGTACCAAAAGCGCTGCCAATCGCACAGTGCGACCATCTTCTG
>JBILXJ010000090.1:0-4094 GCA_044378655.1 Candidatus Planktophila sp.
TAGCGATGCACTTCTTCACATCACGAGCAGTCCACTTCTTATATGTGCGTTCTTCGCTCATCTTTTCGCTCCCGCTCGCTTAGCTAACTAATTGCAAGGCTACTCTTAAGTTGTTGGTAGCCGAAATCCGCTTTAATTCGAGCCTAAGAAATCTGGAAGTTCTCGAATCGCGCTACAGATTTGTGATTGCTTTTGCCGATTAAAGCAATCATCACGCCGGTATGTGAATCAGTCATATCGCAGGAAATTTCGCGGCCATCGAGAGTATGTGAGAAGCCTAATTCAGGAGCGCCGAAGGTGTAATCCTGATCATCGCCACTTAGCTCAATGTGGAGCTTTAACTTTTCAGTAGATATTGAAGCAGTTGATTGCTTACCTGATGACGCTTGCACACTTATCTCAAAGTTCTCAGCTCGCTTAATCTCGAGCGAAAGGTATGCACCTTCTTTAATGTAGGTAGCTAACCCAACTACATCTCCTGTCTTCAGTTCTGTTAAATCAACAGTGAAAGCGCAATTGAATTTCCAGGCAGTTTGGCGAACGCCTAGAAAAGTATTCTCAAACGAGTCCTTAAGCTCCAAAGTCAACGCGCTCTCACCAACTAATTTGAAGTGATCCCGCTTTTCGTTGCGAATGGTTACCCACTTGATAGCTAAGGATTCGGCGCTGAAATCAACTGCCACATCACTTTGCGGAAACTCTTTTAGACCTGTTACTTCATAACTGTCTTCCACGCGGCCGGTAGCTGGCGCAAATAGCGGGCTCTGGTCATCAGCCGGCCAAGTCACTGGAAAAATAAAAGTTTCGCGACCTAAGTTTCGGTAGTAGCCACCAAAGGACCACTTAACATTTCCACCATCATAGAAACCACCGCGTGGACGTGAAGCCAGAGCCACACCCCACCAACTGCCATCTTTTAGTTCGACCATATCGGCGTGACCAACATTGTGCACTGGATATTCCCGAGCCAAATGCTTATGGGTAAGTATCGGATTTCGCTGACTAGATACGAATGGGCCAGTTACGCTTTTACTTCGCGCGATAGAAGTAGTGTGGAAATGCAGAGTTCCGCCCTCGGCAATTAATAAGTAGTACCAACCATTTCGTTTATACATACGTGGGCCTTCGGGGAATATTCCACCAGTGCCATTCCAGAGAGTGTGCTTTTTGCCAACTAATTCAAAAGTAGCTAAATCAATTTCACTGATCCAGATTTCTGCATCGTTTTCAAACCTAGGATTTGAACTATCTCTATTCGCCAAGAAATAAGCTTTATCACCATCGAAGAAAAGTGAGCTATCGATTCCGTAGGCATCTGCAATGAAGTGACATTTACTCCAAGGCCCATTGATATCTGTGGCAGTTAAAACAAAGTGATAGTCAGAGCCTGGCCATTGCCGCTTAACGCGAGTAGAAGTTATATAGAAAACACCATTGTGATGACGAATCGTTGCTGCTTGTACACCGCCTGAAGGGGCAACATCAGATAAATCGAGGCCTTGTTCAACCCGATCAATGGCATTTCCGATCTGTCGCCAATTAACCAGATCACGAGAGTGCCAAATCGGGATAGCTGGAAAGTATTCAAAACTTGAATTCACAATATAGAAATCATCTTCAACTCGAATAATTGAAGGATCTGGATAGAAGCCAGGCAAGATTGGGTTTTGGGCGAGGCTCATAAAAGTATTATCCAAGGTATTGGGCAGTTGAATAGTCCAGATTCGAGCTTACGCTTAACTTGCCCAATCTTGTTTTCGCGTCGTGACGCTTTTCCCAGTAGCTATCGATTCATCAATAGCCAATGAAACTAGGTGATCTTGGCTCGCCTCACTTAGCGGATAAGGTGCTTTGGCATTTCCATTGATCCAATCAGCCATCTGAACCATAAGTGTGGCAATTGCGATCTCTTCATCCATAAAACGAAGTCCCGTGAATGGATTCTTGAATACAACTTGACCATCAAAAGAGAGATGCTCTGTATCAAATCCATCCAAATTCAAGTCATATCCCAATTGATATCGCTCGATCCGAGAAGTTGTAATTGCGGGGCCTTCGGTTAAACGAATTACTGCATTATCGACTAACTCACCTTTGCTGCCGCGCACTACGATCCGGCGATGACGTAGTTGGTTATGCCATTGGTTATCTACGAAGTTGTAGATCCCTGATTTTCCAGAACCAAAGTCAAGAAGTGAAATTGTAGTTTTTGCGATACGCGGACTCATGTCACTGTTCCATCCACCGCGAGAAAGTGGATCGACCAGTGGCGCCTCGAATTGTTGGGTTGTAACTGTTGTTGGTTCGAATCCAGAGTGTAAGAAACCGCGCATTATTGAAACTGCGTGGTAGCCATGAGTCGAAGACAACTCAACGGACGTAACATCGCCAATAACACCAGAGTTGGTAATTGCTAATCTAGAAGAATGGCCTGGCAGACTTAAGTATTGTTCAGCGACCTGCACCATTCCTGATGAACCAACTGCAGCCCATAACTTTTGTAAGCCTTCTACGGTTGGCGCAGGCGGTGTTTCGCAGAGCACATAAACGCCTCCGCTAACTAATTCTTCAACAACGCTAGGATTTGAATCCCATGAAACGCTACTAATTGCATAATCAGGTTTGCTTTTACTTAACAATTGACTTATCGAAGAATAAGTCTGCACTCCATACTTTTCCGCCAAAGCGCTTTGGACTTCATCTTTACGCGCAACTACGCCCACTATTTCAAATTTTTCGGGTAGCAATTGAGCAATACGAATAAAGAATTCTGCGCGCCAACCTGCACCAATAATCGCGATTTTGGTCATGCGAAATAGTAATACTGAACTGAGTAAATATTTAGCGCTCAGGAGCGAATAGGCCCGACGGCCTTAAGGTCGGTGCAGCTGAATCCAAGAAGACTCAGGCTTAAATCCAACTTTTTCATAAAGTTTCAAAGCACCAGATTCATTGCCGGTGTCTACATTGAGTTCTAAGGTGTCATAACCTTTCGAGGCGCTGTAGACAATTCCAGTCTGTAGCAGCGCTTCACCGATTCCTAAACCTTGGCTCTCTTGCGCAACCCCAAGAATAGAAATATTTCCCTTATTATCTTCAGCGTATTCATCATTACACTGACAAAAGCCAACGGGCTCGCCATCCTTAAATGCTATGAAGACACCATTTGAATCAGTTGATGCATCAATGACCAGCTCGCTCCATTTTTCTAACTCTCTTGGCGCAAAGCCAAAGTGTTTTGAGAAAGAGTTCTGATGAAGTTTGTGCCAGATTGCTACTTCAGCCGGATTTGCGAGATCAATAGCTCTGATTTCAAGACTCTCAATTTTCCTGATTGTTGGAACTTCAGAAATACTCATTCTCATTGTGTAATAACGTCGCAAGAATTCAAAACCCTGGCTAGTCCAAGCGCTCTGTAAGCGTTTATCTAGGAAGTTAGCGCTTGGCCACATTTTCCAATCAGGGTGTTCCGATTCTGCTAATTCAATCGCCCAACGAACCACATTGTCTAAATTTTCTAGTTGTGGCTTGGCATAGATATCGGTGAAATAACGACTTTTTACCGAGTCTGGATGCAAATTCAATACAGCTGAAAAATCAGGTTCGTCATCAAAACTTATCAAGTACGTGACACTTGGGTCGATGTATCCAGCTATAAAGTCAAGTGCTCCTTGCTCACTGAACAAACTGCTTTGTTCATCGATACTTAACTCGTGCGCATTGGCTAGTTCGGCAATTGCTTTTGCGTCAGCCTCAGTTGCTATTCGGGTAGAGGTAATTTTCATTTACTTATGACTTTCTATTTATAGAGGGTTAAGTCTTAAGTGGGGCGGGTCGGGTTCGTACCGAGGTAGACCAGTTTAGAGATCACACTAAAAGATTGTTGCATAAGTCCTATAGTGAATTTATAATCTGAGGGCAGGTCTTCTAACTCTCGCTGCTGTTGGTCCTGCGAATCGTCTTGGCACCATTGGTTCAGGTCGAAGATTTATTCGTAATTGAAAGGGGTTGTGCAATGAGCGAAATTCAAATTATTGGAGTTAATGCCCTTGTTCTGGCCATCGCCTATTTTTGGGTGTATCCCCGATACGGAA
>JBILXJ010000091.1:0-4048 GCA_044378655.1 Candidatus Planktophila sp.
AAAGCGACATTTGACGCCCTTTGGTGAAGTCATGCCGCTACGTTCTATCTTGACATTTTTCTCTGATTTGCCCAACCAAGTTGAAGACTTTACCGCCGGAAAGTCACCTGTGATTCACCAGGTTGGTCAGGCGAAAATGGCTCCCATAATTTGCTTTGAGTTAATCGATGATCGACTGGTTCAAAGTTCAGCTGGTTCAAGCAACTTATTTGTGGTTCAAACCAATAGTGCAACCTTTGCAAATACCGCCCAAAGCGCACAGCAGCTCGCGATCACTCGAATTCGAAGCATTGAACATGCCAGATATGCAGTTAGCGTTTCAACCGTCGGGATTTCGGCAATCATCGATACCAATGGCGTAATTTTAAAATCGACAAAAGAAAGCGTCGCAGCCAGCATCAACAGCTCGGTTGCACTTAATGCCACACGAACTCTTTATGATCGAATCGGCGAATTCGCATGGGTGCTGGTGTTGCTAATTGGTCTCGGATTTGGTGCGGGTTTGGGCTATGCCGCCCGCATGGGTAATCGCCGATAAGTTACATTATGTTAAGTAAAAGGAATTAGCCACTACCCCTTTTGAGCGTAACTAAAGCTGCTGGCTATTCTGCGTATTCAGCAATTGGCGTACAAGAACAGATTAAGTTCCGGTCACCATGAACACCATCAACACGACCCACAGTAGGAAAATACTTACCGCGAGTACCGATTAACTCACCCGAAATAAGCCCCTCTCGGGCTCCAGGCGTGGCGCCCGTAGTGCGGCTATAGGCACGATCCCAATTTGGATCTAAAACGGCTTCAATCGTATGAGGAGCATGTCGAAGGGCAGAACCCTCAACCTCTACTTTACCTTCGATGATCTGGTCAATCTCGGCGCGAATAGCCTTCATGGCCGCTATAAAGCGGTCGAGTTCGGCAATATCTTCACTCTCAGTCGGTTCGATCATGAAGGTTCCAGCAACCGGGAAGCTCATAGTTGGGGCGTGGAAGCCATAATCCATCAGCCGTTTAGCGATGTCATCGACAGTTACGCCGCTGATCTTGGTGATCTCGCGCAGATCGAGAATACATTCGTGTGCCACCAGACCATTTGCTCCGGTGTAGAGAACCGGGAAATCGTTCTGCAATTTTCGAGCTATGTAGTTGGCTGAAAGAATCGCAACCTGAGTCGCATGCGTTAGCCCCGCGCCACCCATCAAACGAATATACGCCCAGCTAATCGGCAAAATGCTGGCTGAACCAAATGGGGCCGCTGAAATTGGCCCTGGGCCAGTTGGTGGTCCTGCCAACACATCCATTGGGTGGTTAGGCAAGAAAGGTGCCAAGTGAGCTCGGGCAATTACTGGTCCAACTCCTGGGCCGCCACCGCCATGCGGAATACAAAATGTCTTATGTAAATTCAGGTGCGATACATCTGCGCCAAATTTTCCAGGTTGAGCTAAACCAACCAAGGCATTTAAATTCGCGCCATCAACATAAACCTGACCACCTGCATCATGAATAAGTGCGCAGATGCGTGAGATCTCTACTTCAAAAACACCATGGGTTGATGGATAAGTAACCATCAACGCAGCCACTTCCCCACTATGTGCCGCGATCTTGGCTTCGAGATCGGCAATGCTTACATTTCCTTCGGCATCACATTCAATTACGACAACTTTCATTCCTGCCATAACCGCACTCGCCGCATTCGTGCCATGCGCACTTGATGGAATCAAACAAATCTTGCGGGCCTGATCGCCGCGAGAATCGTGATAATTACGAATTGCCAACAACCCAGCAAACTCCCCCTGGCTACCAGCATTTGGTTGCAATGACACTGCGTCGTACCCAGTAATTGCAACTAACCAATCACTTAACTCTTTGATCAACTGACGTGAACCAGCACTTTGCTCAGCTGGTGCAAATGGATGCAAGCTCGAAAATTCTGGCCAAGTGACAGCTTCCATTTCGGTGGCTGCATTTAACTTCATGGTGCAAGAACCCAGCGGAATCATGGTGCGATCAAGTGCCAAATCGCGATCTGCCAAGGTGCGCAGATATCGCATCATGGAAGTTTCAGAACGGTTGGTTGAAAAGATTGGGTGCGTTAAGTACGAACTCTTACGGGCGTTACTAATAGCAACTTCGCGGGTAGGTGCTGAGATTTTTACACCAAAGATCTGACCGATCCGACTTAGATGTTCTGCAGTAATTGTTTCATCGAAAGAAATACCAACCACATTTGCCGAGACCTCGCGTAAGTTAATCCGTAGCGATCTGGCGGTGCGATGAATCAGCGCAGCGTCTTTTACCTCAATCAGAATTGTGTCGAAGAAGTTCTTAGTCAAAACTTTGTGATCACTCGATTGCAACGCCTTCGCGAGCGAATCAGTCTGGGCGTGAATTCGATTTGCAATGACTTTCAAACCATCGGCGCCATGCCACATCGCATAAAACGCACTCATGACGGCTAACAAAACTTGTGCTGTACAAATATTGCTGGTCGCTTTATCGCGCCTAATGTGTTGTTCGCGAGTTTGCAAAGCTAATCGGAAGGCTGGATTGCCATGAGCATCAAGGCTTTGCCCAATTAGGCGGCCCGGCAGTGAGCGCTCTAAACCGCTGCGGACTGCCATGAAGCCCGCGTGTGGTCCGCCAAATCCCATTGGTACTCCGAAACGTTGAGCCGAACCAACTGCGATATCAGCACCCCACTCCCCTGGCGCTGCGAGCAATGTAAGAGCGAGTAAATCTGTCGCAGCGATAAGCAGTGCGTTGCGTTCGTGTGCCCAAGCAGAGAGCGCTGAATAATCCAAAATTTCGCCGTTGGTATTTGGGTACTGCACTAGTACTCCGAATACTTCCTGGTTTGCAATATTTGTTAGCGGTTCACTTGGATCAAATTCCACAATCTCAATTGCAAGTGGCTTTGCTCGTGTTGCAACTACGGCCTTGGTTTGTGGATGTAAAAACTTATCAATCAAAAAAACTGCTGAATCTGCGCCACTGAACACACGGCGAGCAAGCGTCATCGCTTCAGCCGCAGCTGTTCCTTCATCCAACATCGAGGCATTCGCAATTGGTAACGCAGTTAAATCACAGACTGTAGTTTGAAATGCAAATAACGCTTCTAAGCGACCTTGTGAAATTTCTGGTTGGTACGGGGTGTACGCCGTATACCAAGCTGGATTTTCTAAAACGTTGCGCAAAATAACTGCTGGTGTGATTGTTCCGTAATAACCAGTTCCAATAAATGAATCAAATACTTGATTCTGCGCCGCTAGTTTGCGCAACTCTGCAATTGTTTCAACTTCTGAAAGCGCTGCAGGTAATACATCCGCCAGACGCTGCCCCATTGCAATATTCTCGGGAACAACTGATTTAATAAATGAATCTAGGTCTGCAAACCCGAGTTCGTGCAACATCGTTGCCTCTTGTTCAAGCGAGGGCCCAATGTGGCGTGATTCAAAATTCTCGTGCGTGCTCATGCAGTCTCACCCTAGATCTCGAAAGAACTACTGATCAGCGATCAGTAAGGTGAGCAGAATACGGGCGATTAAGCGCCTTTGCGCGCCCGACGTTGCGATAGCTCGTCGTTATTTTCGCCACCGACGATTTGACCATTAACCTCACCTTGAAGGTTTGAAAGTGAACCTTCGACTTCGTGCCAAACGCGACCAACTGCGATTCCGAAGACTCCTTGACCGCCTTGTACCAAGTCGTACATCTCATCGGCACTTGCGCATTCATAAATCGAAGCACCATCTGACATCAAGGTGATTCGTTCAAGTTCAGTTACACCGCGACCGCGCAAGTGATCTACCGCAGTGCGAATATTCTGTAGCGATACGCCGGCATCAAGTAATCGCTTAACAATCTTTAAAACCAGAATGTCGCGAAAGCCATATAGACGTTGAGTTCCGGATCCCCCAGCGCTGCGAATGCTTGGCTCAACTAAAGATGTGCGCGCCCAATAATCGAGTTGGCGATAAGTAATTCCAGCTGCAGCGCAAGCAGTAGCGCCGCGGTAGCCAATTTCGAAGTCAGTCTGACTCATGAGGGG
>JBILXJ010000003.1:0-43197 GCA_044378655.1 Candidatus Planktophila sp.
TGTACTGAAGGTGCAATGTATTCAGACGCCGAAGACGAAGCACGCACTCAACGCGCAGCTGCCCTTTTAACGCGCGATATGTGGCAATACTTTGATGCTGCACAACCAACTAAGCCCGGCGGCCTATTGCAAATTTCTGAAAGCGATGAAGATAACGAACGCAAAACTCGGGTAGTTGAAGAGTCTTGCATTTTCTTAAATCGTAAAGGTCACGAGGCTCCAGGATTTACTGGGTCTTTTGGTTGCGTGCTTCATCATCTAGCTCAAAAAGAAAATAAGCATTTTGTTGACACTAAGCCCGATGTTTGTTGGCAGTTGCCAATGCGTCGATCTTTTGAATCGCGCGAAGTTGGCGAGCGAACATATTCAATTACGGTACTCGGCGAATATGAACGACTTGCTTGGGGCGATGGTGGCGAAGATTTTGATTGGTATTGCACCAGCAACTCAGATGCTCATGTTGGAACCCAACCGGTTTACCTTTCTAATCGCGCAGAGTTAGTTGCGCTCATGGGGCAGGCTGCCTACGACATTCTGGCCAAACTCTGCGATGCACGTGTTGAAGGTATTCGAGCAGCGCAAGCACGTTCATTACCTCTATTCGTTCTGCAACATCCAGCAACTTTGCAAGCGCAGAAAGAAAAAAGTCAGTCCTAGCATCTAGGGTTTAGTTATGGCCAAGGTAGAGAAAGACCCCTTTAAGTGCGCCGAATGTGGCTGGACTTCGCAGAAATGGGTTGGCCGCTGCGGTGAATGTCAGGCTTGGGGAACCGTCGAGGAGATTGCCGCACCTAAGAAACTGTCACTAGTAGCTGGTCGAGTAACGCATTCAGCAACTCCAATCGGTGATGTTGATTTATCTGCGGCAAGTGCCAAACCAACTGGGGTATCTGAGCTCGATCGCGTACTAGGTGGTGGCTTAGTTCCAGGGGCGGCAATTTTGTTAGCCGGCGAACCAGGGGTCGGAAAATCAACGCTCTTACTTTCAGTTGCAGCACAGACTGCAAAAAATAATATTCCGGCGCTTTACATAAGTGGCGAAGAATCAGCCTCGCAAGTTCGATTACGTGCCGAACGCATTAATGCAATTGATCCAAAGTTGTGGTTGGCATCTGAAACTGATTTAGGCGCGGTAATCACACATATTGATGAAGTAAAACCACAATTACTGATTATTGACTCAATTCAAACGATTGGGTCTAGTGCAGCCGATGGTGCACCTGGCGGTGTAACACAAGTGCGCGAAGTTGCTGGTGCGTTAATTCGTATTTGCAAAGATCGAGATATAACTTTGCTATTGGTTGGTCACGTTACTAAAGATGGTTCGATTGCCGGTCCGCGCTTGCTCGAACACATCGTTGACGTAGTTCTACAATTCGAAGGCGAACGTCATTCCAGACTACGTTTAATCCGGGCCATCAAGAATAGATTTGGTGCTAGCGATGAAGTTGGTTGTTTCGATTTAAGTGATACTGGCATCGAAAGTGTTCTTGATCCAACTGGTCTCTTTACTTCACGTCATGCCGAGCCGGTTCCTGGCACTTGTGTGACAGTTACCCTCGAAGGTCGCCGACCGTTACTCGCCGAAATTCAAGCTTTAGTCTCGCAAGGACGCGAAAACGATTTTGGAAATGCCCGTCGCGTCACCAGCGGTTTAGATTCAGCTCGTACTTCTATGACTCTGGCTGTTCTTGAACTTCGTGCAAATGTGCGCAGTGGCGGTCGCGATGTTTACGCCGCAACAGTTGGTGGCATGAAAATGTCCGAACCAGCTGCCGATTTAGCGCTGGCATTGGCTGTGGCTTCGGCGGCTAAAGCCCTTGCTTTACCTGCTGATTTAGTGGCAATTGGCGAAGTCGGGCTAGCTGGTGAAATCCGCAAAGTCAGTGGTGTCTCGCGCCGCTTAGCTGAAGCGCATCGCTTAGGTTTTAAGCGGGCTTTGGTGCCGGTTGGCTCTGATGTCAAAATCGCCGGTATGGAGATTTACGAAGTCTCTCGGCTAGATCAAGCGCTCCAGCGCGTAAAAATCGCTGAGTAGCAAAATATTTTTAAGCTATTAAATATCTATCGCTAACTCTGCTGCGCGTTGTGCGATATCGCAATCAGAAATACTTATTCGCTCACTAAAAAATGAGTTGAGCGCTTTTGCCATAAAGGATCCTTCTTGGCAGACTCCCCCGGCAATTACAATACGTGGCGCATTTTCAATTTGGGTATCTAGTTGGTGCACTAATGCGATTAAGAATTGACTGGCTTCGTAAATAATTCCTTGCGCATCGGCATCGCCAGCATCTGCTAACCGACCAACAGTTGCGGCTAATTTAGCGATCTCAGAACGCTCGCTCGAATACACAAATGCTTTGATGCCATCCCAATTTGTTGCTCCAATCTCTTTCAAGATCACATCACTTAAAGAATCAGGTGCGACTTCTTCGCCAGTATCAAGGCCGGCAAGCACCCAACGAATTGATTCACGACCAATCCAATATGCGCCACCTTCATCGCCTAATAAATATCCCCAACCACCTGCGCGTATCGGGCCAGCTTCATCATCGATATACATTGCAACTGAACCAGTTCCCGCATAAAGCAGAATTCCCTCACCCACTTCAAAGTTTGCGTAATACGCCAACTCAATATCGTGAACAATGCGAACTTTTGCATTTGGAAAGTAACTATGAAAAATCTGACCGAGCGGGTCAGTTGCACTATCTTCAGCGGCGGCACCAGTGATTCCAGCAAACACACCACTTATTTCAGCACCATTTACTGCCTTTGATATCTCGGTTAAGACTTCATTGGCACGCGCTTTTGATTCAGGCCGGTAGATATGACCATCCATGGCAGCACATTTTCCAGCTGCCACAATCTGCGAACCATCAAATAAAGCCCATTTAGTAGCGGTCGCACCAGCATCAATACCTAAGTAGCTCATTGCCCTAGCCTTTCACAGCTCCGGCAGTAAGTCCCTTAATAAATTGTTCCGAGAGCAGCAGGTACAAGATGATGAGAGGTAGCGCAGCGATGGTTAGACCAGCAAAGAGCACGCCCCATTGAGAGGAATACTCACCGAAGAAGAGCGTTAGACCTTGCATAATCGTCTTTTTCTCCGGGCTTTGCAGGAATACCAGCGGTAAGAAGAAGTCATTCCAGATCGGAATCGCTGAGTAAATTGCCACAATTGCTAAACCTGGTCGCACTAATGGCGCCAGAACTAATCGAAGTAACTGGAATTCAGAAGCCCCATCAATTCGAGCAGCGCTATCGATATCGGCTGGCAGCGATCTGAAAAATCCTGCCATGATGAAGATGGCAGCCGGTAAAGCACCCGATGCGTAAACCAAAATCAAACCGAGATGTGAATCAATTAAGTTCATCCACTTTAATTGAATAAATAGCGGCAGGATCGCTAACTTGGCAGGTACCAACATTCCAGTTAAAACAAAACCATAAATCAAACTATTGCCCTTGAATTGGTAGCGTCCCAAAATGAAGCCGGCACCTAGTGCGCAAATCAAAATCACTAATAGCGAACCTAAGGTCACAATCAAAGAATTTTTCAAGAAGTTTGGGAACTCGCCATCTGCCCAAACCTGTGTGAAGTTATTCCATTCCGGGTTGCGAGCGAGCTCAAGTGGGTTCGCGTTAAAGCTACCGGTTTCGCGCAGCGATGAGTTCAATAAGAAGAAGACTGGCAGCAAAACCATCACGGCGTTGATAACCAAAACTGCCTTAAAAAATGTGCCGGTAAGTAACTTGCTGATCATTGCTCTACCTCACGTCGACGCATCAAGTTAGAGCCAACGCCAGCACCGACGCCGACGATAAGGAAGATAATTACTCCAAGCGCCGAACCCACCCCAATATTGTTGGAAACAGAATCAGAACTACCAAACGAGAGGCGGTAGAACATAAGCGCCAAAGTATCGGTAGAGCCGGCTGGACTTCCAACAGTGCCACCAATTACATATGGCAGATCAAACCACTCAAAAGCACCAATGAAAGTAAGGATCGTAATGATGGTCATTGAAGGGGCAAGTAACGGGAATAATATTTTGCGGAAAATCTGACCCTCTTTAGCGCCATCAATCTTCGCCGCTTCGATGTAGTCATTACTAATTGAATTCAAACCAGCTAAAAAGATGATGGCTGGAAATCCAACCCAGCGCCATAAGTTAATGAAAACTAGCGTTGGTAGCGCAGTTGAAGTTTGACCGAGCCAAGGTTGCGCCCAACTCTCTAGCCCAATATCGGTCAGAATTTTGTTGATTGGGCCGAAGTAAGAATTAAGCATTACTTGCCACATGTAGCCAACAATTACTAGTGAGAAAATTACCGGCAAGAAAGTTACGGTACGGAAAAAACGTTGCCCGCGCTTTAATCTAAAGAGCGCGTATGCGATCAAGATGCCTAATGAAGTCTGAAGAATCATGATCGCGATAAAAACAAGTGTGTTATGGGTTAGGGCTGCGAAGAATTGATCGCGCCATGGAAACTTAAAAAGATTTTGGAAGTTTTCAAATCCGATGAAAGAACCGCGAACGAACCCTTCCCAACTAAAAAATGAGTAGCTCAAAGTTGTGATTGCGGGACCGGTGGTGAAGACCAGGATGGTCAAAAGTCCCGGTGTTAAGAAAATCCAAATGAACTTTCGTTGTTGCTGTTTCAGCGTTCTGCTTTGCATTTCCATCTTCCCAAAAGATTAAAGAAGCTGGGTGCAGGTTTAACCCTGCACCCAGCTCTTAGTTACTTATTTATTCTTTACCAGCTTGTGGCTTGTACCAAGAAGCAACTGCAGCTTGGGTGTCCTTAGCTAGGGCAGCAGATGTAGTTCCACCGGAAACTAACTTCTGGAGACCTGGTTGCAGGATATTTGAAGAAGTTGGAGTTCCGAAACGGAAACCAACAACGTTCAAGAATGGTGTGCTGAACTGCGCACGAGCTGAGTTGATCTTGTTTACAACAGGATCTGTGATCTTCACTCCTGGTGCTACTGGAATAATGAAGGTTTCATCAACTTGTGCTTGACTGTATTTCTTTGATGCCAAGAAGTTCAGGAACTTCAGAGCAGCTGCTTTGTTATCAGTCTTAGCGTTAATTGCATATGAACCATCGCCCCATGCAGTTACGAACTTAGGTGAGCCAGGACCCTTTGCTGGAGCCTGGAACCAACCGATGCTCGCAGTTGGATTAACCTGCTTGAAGTAGGTGAGTTCGTAGTTACCGCCGATATAAATCGCAGCCTTACCGGTTGCGAAGAGTGAACGAGCGGTGTTGTAGTCAATACCTTCATGGCCAGCTGGGAAGTACTTTGAAAGTGTCTTTACAGCTTCAAGTCCATCAACGTAAGCCTTGTTAGTGAAAGTTGTCTTTCCGGCAACTAGATCGTTGTAGAAAGTATTTCCACCGTAGAAAGTAGGTGAGATAGTCGCGTGCATTTGCTCGAGACCTGGACCGTTTCCTGGGTTACCGCTTGCGTTAGCAAGAGGTTGAATTCCAGCAGCCTTTAGACGATTCAAAGTGTTGATAAATGAATCAAAAGTTGTAGGTGTCTGACGAATTCCAGCCTTAGCAAATAGCTCTGGGTTGTACCAAACACCCATTACTGATGCTGCATATGGAACACCGAATTGACGCTTATCTGTGTAGCCCTGCGCTGCTGCCAAAATTCCTGGCGCTAGCTTTGCAAGCGCTGGCACATCTTTGGTAGTTAGCGGCAAGAAGTTGCCTGCATCTGAAAGTGCTGACATTCCACCGTATGGACGTAACTGAACAATATCTGGACCTTTACCTGCAGTTAGCGCGGTCGCCAAAATCGCGTTGTACTCAGTTGCCACATATGGAGTGAACTTAACTTTGATGCTTGAGTTTGTTGCTTCGAAGACAGCAATCTGCTTTTCGTAGAAAGCCTTATCTTCTGGACGCCAGCTCCAGAATGTTAATTCTGTTGCTGCATTTGCAGGTAGAGCGGCAACTGCTGGAACAACGATTGATCCAACAGCGAAAGCAGCTGCTACCAAGCCGCGGGTGCGGCGTGAAGTGAGTTTCACTTATTTTCCTCCTCTAGAGCGGGTTGGTTTTTGGTCTGATCTCCGTGAATTACCTTCGACCATTTTTCTTCCGGAGCGGCTTCCCACGGCCGCTCTAGATTGATCCAAAGCAGCACGTGTGCCGCTCCAGTTTCTTTGTGCTAAAGCAACACAAAGACAATCAACCACAGTTAATTGCGCAATACGACTTGCAGTTGCGCCGCTGCGGAATGTGGTTTCCCGAGCTGATGTGAATAAAACTATGTCAGCAACTGCTGTTGCTGGACTGCGAAGTGCATTAGTAATCAAAATAACGGTTACTCCGCGATTTTTAAACTCTTGCATTACATCAACCGTGTCAACGGTTGTACCGCTATGGCTGATGGCAACAAGTGAATCACCTGGACCAAGAAGTGAAAGCGAAGTCAATGCATTATGACTATCGCGCCAAGCAATTGCGTTCTTACCTTGGCGATTTAATTTAAGTTGTAAATCCATGGCCACGAATCCACCGGATGCCACACCAAATAGCCCAATTGTCTTTGCTTTCTCCCAAGCATCAACGGCAGCTGAAAAGCTCGCGACATCTAGTCTTTGCGCAGTTGCCTGAATAGCTAGCGCATCGGCTGCTGCAATTTTTCTAATTATTTCAGCTGGCGAATCTTCAACAGTAATTCCGCTATCAAGTTCTGAGGTATCAATACCGATTTGCCCCATGCGGCTTACTTCGCCAACAAGGGCCATACGAAATTCTGGAAAACCTTTATATCCAACTGTTTTACTAAAGCGGACAACTGATGCAACTGAAGTATCACTATGTTCGGCTAGTTTAGAAATATTCATCCGTGAGACTTGAACTGGATCTTGCAAAATACAATTTGCAATCGCAAGCTCGGTTGCGTGAAATGCTGATAATGAATTACGAATATGGCCCAAGAGGTCTGAAGAAGCAGCGCTCGTTGGCTCAGCCATAACGACTTTTTTAACCATCAAACTCACCACCTTCGCGATAGACATGAAAAAAACCTTCAGGAGACCGCAATGCTAGGTGAAACTCTTCGCCAAGTTAAGGGTGATTTAGGGGTAATTAGATAACGATTTGAGCACAAAAGTCCTGTAAAAAGGGCTGCCAGAGCTCTTCGGTTGCAGCTGGCTCACCCTCAGCATGTAGGCGGTTGGTCAAGAGCAAAGCAGCACTTTGGTGAGCAGGTGAAACACCCAGAGCAATACCGGTAAATCCAGTGTGACCCCAGAAAATTTCTTCACCCCTGTTGCTTGCAACTCGCCAGTTTCTAAAGCCCAGCCCCTGCATAGGGTCACCAGTGATTGCTAAAAAGTTATGTGCATGCCATTTATTAGCAATTACTGCTTCGGCAAAAATAAGTAGGTCTTCGGCGGTCGAAAAGAGACCCGCATGACCAGCTACGCCACCAAGGCGATGGTAAGAATTTCCATCGTTAGTCTGACCAACTAGATATTCTTCGCGCCAATTTGGAAATGCTGCAACATCTAAATCAACTTCATAAGGAGTATTGGTAGACACCATTCTTTTCTCGTACCAATCACCTTTTGAAGTTGCTGCCACTTCCCCGACAATTGGCCCAAACGAAGTGTTCTGCAAACCAAGGGGCTTAAAAACTAATTCAGCAAAAGCAGTTGCTAAATCTTTTTGAGTAATAGCTTTAACAATTTCGCCAAGTGAGATGAAGCCTAGATCTGAATAACGTCTTCCGGAATTTCTTGGGTAACTCAAGGCAATTCTAGAGATCTGCTCAGCTACATTTGCTTGCAAGTCATCAGTAAAGTAAAGCGGTCGCCATTCGGCTAAACCACTTTGATGTGAGAGAAGTTCAGCAATCGTAATTTCTGCCTTATCTGTGCCTCGCCATGATGCTAAATACTTACTTGCTACATCGTTTACCTGTAATTCGCCTAACTCAATTAGATGAAGTAAGGCAGCCGTGGTTCCAACAATTTTAGTTAAAGATGCTAAATCAAATTTTGTATCAATGGTTACAGGTTGCTCACTTGCACCGTAGCGCTGGCGCGCTCCATTTGTTGAATAGGAGCCAATACCTGATTTGGAAGTTGCAAATAGATAGCCAGGTACTTTGGCCAATGTGTCAGCGCTATTCATAGGTAGAGCCTGCCACTTTCATAGCGTAAATGGCTCTCTTTAGCCCACCAAGAGGCATCTAGGTCGTGAACCAAATCTGGCGCAATCTCAGCAGCTAACGTTGCCGCAGCCCTAATGCTTTGATCGCCTTCCATCATGCTTCCGACATACACGCCGATTCCGGCAGCTTTGGCAGTTTCAGCCATCTCTCTGGCGGTAGTTAGACCGCCGGTCTTTAGTAACTTTAGATTCACTAGATCTATTGCGTCTAAAGCAATTAATTCAGTTAGATCGGCAGGAGTAAAGCATGATTCATCAGCCATGATTGGTATCGATGACTTGGCTTTAATTTTTGCTAGCGCCTTAAAGTCTCGTGCAGGTGTTGGTTGCTCTAGATAGTCAATTACCAATCCATTACTAGGTATCGCGTCAAGAACTTCGTGAGTGTGCTCGACAGTCCAAGCTTGATTTGCATCTATCCGAAGGTTAGAGCCCAAAGGCAGCGATGAGGAAATGAGCTTTAACTTCTCAATAAACTCGGCGACCGGTTCTAGATTCGCTTTAATTTTAAAGTGTGTAAAGCCCGCAGCTACCCGATCAGAGATTAGTGGTGGCAATTTATCAATTGTGGTGACTGGAATAGTTACATCGGTAGCTATCGAAAAATCACTTCGAGCTCCAGTACCGAGGGCGCCGTTCAAGGCAATATCAATCGCCGCTTTGCTGCTACCAGTTAGCTGGGAATTTCTAATCTCAACGATGGCGTTTTCAAAGTCTTTACCCATAATTAAAGCCTGGGCATCTTGCTCGAGCTCTTTCTTGATTAGCTCATGGCTATCGCCAGTAATCTTCGGCGTTTCGACAGTTTCGCCAACATGCCAATTACCTAATTCATCGCAAATCTCAAACTTAATTACTTGATATTCCGAGACTCCCCTAAGCGCTGTAACAAAGCGTTCTCGTAAATCTCGAGGGTAAGTGCTGACTCGAGTATCTGTTACCTCTCTCATGCGCTATTTATCTCGCTCACGCACTGGCTCCGACTAGACTCTTGATTGTGAACATTCGCCCCGTAGATAGCCACGATTTAGGCTCGCTTGTCACGATATTTCGGGCTTGCTGGAACATTTCATACCGAGACTTAATCAGCCAAAGTGTTCGCGATGCTATGGATATTGAAGCTGCCACCAAACTACTGACAAGCGCCGTGAACCCAAAACCAGGTCGATTTACTTTGATCGCAACAGAAGATGAAACTGGGTTAGGTTTTGCAAGTTTTGGCAATGATCCTGAAGATTCGACGAAAGGCCATCTGTACTCGCTATATGTATCACCAGATAGCGCCGGTAAAGGTGTTGGCAGTGCGTTGTTAAACGAAGTGATTATTGAACTCGGCAAAATTGGCCAATTAAATGTAACGCTCTGGGTATTTAAAGCGAACCCAATCGCTATTGGGCTATACCGTAAATCAGGATTTGTAGAAACTGGCCGCGAAAAAACTGACGAACGTTGGCAGATTCCGCAGATCGAAATGTTGCGCAAAGCAATTACTCAATAACTCGCAACTTAGTTGGCTTAATGTTTGGTCGTTGTGGCAGAACAAATGCGCCTTTACCTGGTGTCAACGAGCCAAGAATGCGCTCGCCATTTGCTCCGGTGCAACTAGGGATCTGACCTGGTTGTCCGTTAAGAGCTAGATATCCAATCAAGGCAAACATCAGGCCTTCTTTGGCGCGCGGATCAATTCCAAGAACTTGCATTGATAGCACTTGGCAATTGGTTAAGCGCTCTTGCAGTCGCGCCATCATTACTGGATTTGCAGAGCCACCACCTGCAACATACAACTTAGCTAATTTAAATTTTTCAACTTCAATCGCAACAGTTTCAACGGTTAACTCAAGCAAGGTCGCCATTAGATCTGCAATGTTCCAGGTAGAGACCGGACCAACATAGTCAATTAAGTACTCGAGATGGAATAACTCTTTACCAGTTGATTTTGGTGCTGGAAGTTTGTAGTAAGGCTCTTCTAAAAACTTAGCTAGCAAAGCTTTATCGACGGTTCCGCTTGCCGCTATCTTGCCATCGGCGTCGTAGGAGTATTTGCCCTCAGAGTGAGCGTAAATAGCCGCATCTAATAAGCAATTAGCCGTGCCAATGTCATATGCCAGTGGAGTCAGGTTGTTGCCAGCCACTGTGATGTTTGAAATTCCACCTAGATTAAGCGCTCCTTCTGGTTGCGCAGAGTGGCCTAGCAATAACTGATCAACAATGCTGACAAGCGGGGCACCGTGCCCACCAGCTGCCACATCGCGCGAGCGAATATTCGATAGAACTTGCACGCCAGTTTCTTCAGCGATCCACGTTGGTTCACCTAACTGCAGTGTGCCTTTGGCTTTGTGGTCGGTATCAATCCAGTGAAACAAAGTTTGACCATGGCTAACAATCAAATCTGGCTCAAACTTAAACTTCTTCATCGCACTTTGAGCTGCCGCACTGAAAGCTTGGCCAATTTTGGTATCGAGTAAACAAACTCGTTCCATATCTACCTTACGAGGTGGCATTGAATCAGCGATCATCTCGTGTAATGAATCGGTGTATTTAACCGATTCAAACCCAATAACTCGAACTTCAACTAAGTCACCGCTCTGCACGAATTCGCAGCACGCGACGTCAATACCATCATAAGAAGTACCTGAAATCATTCCGATAACTTTCATATCAAACCTCCGAGCAAGCGACTAGGTGACCATTGGATATATTGCGAAGAGTTGGTGCAACTGTTGAACAACTTGGCACTGCTAGAACGCAACGAGAATGGAAAGAACAACCGCTCGGCAGATTTACCGGGTCTGGTACTTCGCCATCAAGAGTACGGGCCAACATTGTTGGATCACCGATAATGCTGTGATCAGGCATCGCTGCAATCAGCGCCTTGGTATATGGATGAACCGGGTTTTCAATGATTTCTTCCCAGGTTCCAAATTCGACGATCTTGCCTAGGTACATAACGGCGATTACATCGCTGATGTATCTAATCATTGCTAAATCGTGGCTAATGAAAATGTAGGTCAGACCTAAGTTCTTGCGCAGGTCAATCAGTAGATTCATTACTTCAGCGCGCACAGACACATCAAGAGCTGAGACTGGTTCGTCTAAAACCAGCAATTTAGGCTCAGCCGAGAGGGCTCGAGCAATACAAACACGTTGACGCTGCCCGCCTGAAAGTTGATGCGGATAACGATTTCGTAGATCAGGATCAAGGCCGACCATTACCAAAAGCTCGGTAACTCGATCTGCGACTCTATCTCGTGCAACTAAGCCATGAACTTCGATCGCCTCAGCAATTGAATTCTCGATTTGCTGACGAGGATTAAGAGAAGAATAGGGATCCTGGAATACCAATTGCACTTTTGAGTGATGGGATTTCAAACGATCTTTAGCTTTATTATCAATTACAGCGCCGTCCCAAGTAATTGAACCAGCTGACGGAACTTCTAGGCCAACCACTGCGCGAGCCAGGGTTGATTTACCGCAACCACTTTCGCCAACTATGCCCAGGGTTTGGCCAACTTCAACTTTAATTGAAACCCCATTTAGGGCATTGATAGTTGTGCCAGAGGCTCGGTTTAGGTAGCGCTTTTCAACGTTGATAATATCTAGAGACATTACTTATCTCCCATCGGATGAAAACAAGCAACAGATTTTTCCAAGGTGCCCACTAACTTAGGCGCAGATGCCGTGCATTCTGTAGTTGCCTTAAAACAGCGAGGCGCAAATGCACAGGTGTTACCAACTAACCAAGGTTTCTGCGGAACTCCTGGAATTGATGTTAACCGCTTGCGAGACTTGTCCGTGCGTGATGGCAGTGAAGATAACAAACCATGTGTGTATGGATGCTGCGGATTAGTAAAGATCTCTTGAACTGTTCCGGCTTCGACGATATTGCCGGCATACATAACAATCAAGCGATCTACCAAGTTAGCAACAACACCTAAATCGTGGGTAATCCAAAGCATCGACATGTCACGTTTGCGTCGTTGTTCCGAAACTAGCGCCAAGATTTGTTGTTGAATGGTTACATCAAGTGCTGTTGTTGGTTCATCTGCAATCAATAACTTAGGCGAAAGCAACAAAGCCATAGCGATCATTACGCGCTGGCGCATACCCCCTGAAAACTCGTGCGGATAGCTCTCCATAGCTCGTTCTACTTGTGGAATACCCACTTCACGCAGAGCCGCCTCGACTCGAGCAACTGAGTTATCGTCTAATTTTTCATGCGATTCGATTACTTCGAGCAACTGCCGACCCAGCTTCATCACTGGATTAAGTGCAGTCATTGGATCTTGATAAACCATTGAAATATCAGAACCGCGTAGATTACGCATAGTTTCTGGATCGGCTTTAGTTAAATCAGTACCATTAAATTCAATGGAGCCGCCAGCAATTGCAACACCACGTGGGAGTAAACCAAGGATTGAAAGCGCAGTGAGAGTTTTGCCCGAACCGCTTTCGCCCACAACGCCAACAGCTTCACCTGGCATGATTTCAAAAGAAACACTATTAACTAAAGCGCGTGGGTCTTGCACTGTTGATATTCCGAGGCCGCTGACTGAGAGAAGTGGTTTACTCATGAACTTCTCCGAGCTGGATCAAGTGCATCACGTAAGCCATCGCCTACTAAGTTCAGCCCAACTACCACGATAGTGATAAATGCAGATGGGAAGAAAAGCGCCCACCAAGCAAAGGCCGCAATAGATTGCGCTTCAGAAACCATTAGTCCAAGTGATGCATTCGGTGGTTGAGTACCAAGACCCAAGAAACTTAGCCCTGATTCAGTCAAGATTGCCCATGAAAGAGATAGCGCAATCTGAACGACAATTGGTGCCGTTACATTAGGCAGAATATGTTTACGTAGAATTCGCAGCGATGAGAAACCTAAAATTCGAGTGACTTTTACGTAATCCATCTCTTTCACGGTCAAGACTGGCCCTCTTGCAACGCGGATAAAAATCGGGGTGTATACAACAGCGATTGCAAGTGAGGTTTGATACCAAGAGTTTCCAAGAGTGCTAACAATTGCTAGTGCTAGAAGAATGGCTGGGAAAGCGAAGATTACGTCGCTCAAGCGCACAATTAGCTGATCAAACCAACGGCCCAAATAACCGCTCAAAATGCCCAGAATTACCCCGATAGTGGCCGCAATAGTTACCGCTGAAACTGAAACGGTGAGAGATCTGCGCATTCCATCGAGTGAACGCGAGAATATATCTCGGCCAAATTCATCGGTGCCAAACCAGAAATTGGCACTTGGACCCTGCATCGCAAACTCGACATTTTGTTCAAGTGGGTCATGCGGCATCCAACCAAAAACTGCGCAGATTGAAACTAAGACCATAAAAAGAAGTAAGACGGCGCCGACAACACCGCTGGTACTTTGTAAGTAATAATAAAGCGCGCCTTTTGGCTTTAATGGATCGCGTTTCATTTTTTGATCCTTGGATCAACTTTGCGATAAATTAAATCGGTAATCACATTAATCGCAATGAATAAGATGGCAAAGACCATGACGCTACTTTGCACAGTTGCATATTCGCGTCGAGTGATCGCATATAAAACCTGTCGGCCCATTCCGGGTAACGAGAAAATGTTTTCGACGATGACTGCGCCACCAAGTAGGTAGCCGAACTGAATTCCGGTCATTGTTACAATTGGGATTAATGAGTTTCGCAAAACGTGACGGAACTGAACTTTACGAGGATTTACGCCCTTGCCTATTGCAGTTCTTACAAAATCTTTATCGACTGTTTCCAAAAGCGCAGATCTAGTTGTGCGCATGACCGGGGCAGCTACCGCAATGCCCAGAACTAGCCCCGGAAACATCATCTGTTGCAAATTCATCCAGGGGTCTTCCCAGAGGCGTACAAACTCATAGCCGTTCGGGAAATATTGAAACTTATTGGCCATAATTGTGACGATCGTTGTGCTCAGCACGAAACCTGGCACAGCTAAAGCCATCAGGCCAAATAATTGACCAGCAAAGTCACTAATGCTGCCTGGCTTGCGTGCACTAAAGGTTCCGATCGCAATTCCCATAACTACGCCCAAAATAGTGCCAATTAGGGCTAATTCGATGGTTACCGGCAAGGCCTTAGCCGTCAGCGAAGCAATTGAAATACCGGTGGAGTATGAGTAACCCATATTTCCGGTGAGGAAACTCTGCATCCAGGAGATGTATTGCATAGGCAAAGACTTATCGATGCCGTAATAAATTTTTAGTTGGGCTATTTGTTCTGGCGTTAATACACCGGTTTCAATTCCGAAAGCACCCACAATAGAGTCGCCAGGAATAACACGTAGCACTAAGAAAACAAATATTGAAATACCGAATAGCGTTGTAAAAATACTTCCGATACGTAAAACCGGAGTCGAGAGAAGGATTCGGGAAGTTCTCTCACCGAAAGACAATTAGTACTCCTTATATGAATTGATTAATAACTTGTAAGAATAAGGAGGCGGGTAATTACTACCCGCCTCCTTCTCTAATTAACTTACTTTCTTACTTTAGATCTACTACGCGAAGCTCAATCAAGGATCCTGTAGCTAGCGGAATAAAGCCAGTTACATTCTTAGCTGCTGCACGATACTCATAAGGTGCGAACAACCAAATCCAGACTGCATTGTTCTCGAGTTCTTGTGAGATCTGCTTGTATACAACCTTGCGCTCAGCTGCACGACCAGTTGCCTTACCCTTTAGGAATAAAGCATCCATAGTTGCTGATGAATAACCAGCTACCTTGTTTAGATTTCCGGTTGATGGGAAATAACGGGTGTACATGGTGTCTGGATCAATACGTCCACCATTGTTTGCAACTGCTGCTGCAAAGTCACCGGCCAACCAACGTGATACGTAAGTTGCGTTATCAAGGATGTCGAGCTCTAGGTTGATTCCAGCTTTTGCAAGTTGGGCCTTGAGGTTCTGTGCTGTGCCAGATGCAGTTGCATACTGAGTAGGTGAAACGATTGCCTTAATTGTTAATCCATCTGCGTAACCTGCATCAGCCAAATACTTCTTAGTTTTTGCGAGATCTACGTTTGGACATGGGCGATCATTTGGATCTGATGCATAAGCAGGGCTTGTGATCGGACCAACTACCTTAGCTTCACCAGAAGCTGCAGTCTTAACTACTTCAGCACGGTTGATTGCGCACTGAATCGCTAAGCGAACATCTAGCTTATTCAGCGGTGCAACTCGAGCATTTAATTGCAGAGTTACGTAACCAAGGCCAGGTGTGCGATAGAGATTTAGATTCTTGCCAACTTGAAGAGCAACAGTTGGGCTAGTTAAAACTGAGAACTGAATTGTTCCAGCATTTAAAGCGGCCAAGATTGATGCCTCTGTTGGAATAATTCGGAATGTAACGTTGTCGAGCTTAACTGGCGCTTTCCAGTAGCTGGCATTCTTTTCTAGCTTGACTGATTGACCTGGTTCCCAAGAAACAAACTTGAATGGACCAGTTCCATTTACAGTCTTACCAATTTTATTAGCTGCAATGTCATCGCTTGAAAGCATTGACATATTTACGCCATCAAGTGCGGCCAAAATTGGCGCATTTGGAACGCTCATCTTAATCAAAACAGAGAGGCCTGAACCTGTAACTGAAGTGATCGTGGCAATATTTGCACGAGCTGCTGCAGTTGTCTTGGTATCTAGAACTCGGTTAATTGATGCTTTAACATCTTCAGCATCAAAAGTTGAACCGTCGTGGAACTTTACATTCTTGCGAAGCTTCAAGCGAAGTTCAGTTGAATCCTTATTAAAGCCCCATGATGCTGCTAGGCCTGAACGAATATCAAGTTTTGGTCCAACTTCAACCAATGAACCGTAAGTAAGTCCTAGCATGCGAACTGTTGAAAAACTTGTCGCAGTGTGTGGATCTAACTTATCGATATCAAGTGTTACGCCAATTGCTAAATCTTTTGTTGCGGCTTGTGCTGGTGCAACGAATGCAACTCCAGCCACCATCGCGGTGCTGATACTAAATATTGCGAACTTCTTGCTTAACTTCACCTTTTCTCCTTCCAAGGATGAATCCGGTTGGACCCATGCGGTGAAAAAAACCTTCAGGGATTTCCCCGACCTGTGAAAATTATCGGTAGAAAGAGGCTAGGTCAAGCGTAACTGGGTAACGGTTTGGCTACGTTTTTAAGCAGTGTTGAGAGTTAGCCCTCGGTAAGCGCTTGGCGAATTCGATTCTTTGAAGCAGATAGTCGCTCTTTGGCAGAATTCGCATCGATATTTAGCAAGAGCATCAAAATGGCAACTTTTACTTCATGTCCGGAGTCAGTTAACGCGGCAGCTGAAGCGGCTCTGGTTGCGCCAGTGGCTTTTTCAATGATGCGAATTGCGCGATCTTGCAGCTTTTCATTGCTGATCTGCAGGTCAACCATCAAATTTCCAAATGTCTTACCCAGGCGAACCATCGTCACCGTCGAAATCATATTTAGAACCAACTTTTGCGCCGTGCCAGATTTCAAGCGAGTAGAACCAGCCAATAACTCGGGGCCAGAGTCAACATCGAGGGCATGTGCACTTCGCTTACCTGCTTCCGAATTTGGATTGCAGGTAATTGCAATTGTTAGCGCACCAACTGAATTTGCATAGTCAAGTGCGCCAAGCACGTAAGGCGTGCGACCGCTTGCAGCAATTCCAACTACGCAATCGGTTGCTTTTAGATTTATTGATTTTAGATCAGCAATACCAAGTTCGGGGCGATCTTCGGCGCCTTCAGCAGGTAAACGCAAAGCAGAATCGCCACCAGCAATAAAGGCGACGACTTGATCGGTGCTAACTGAAAAAGTTGGACCACATTCAGCTGCATCAAGGACGCCAAGACGTCCAGAAGTTCCGGCACCTAAATAAACTAAACGGCCGCCTTGCAACATACGATCGACAACGGCATCAATTGCTTTTTCAATTCGCGGCAAAATTGCATTTACTGCTTTAGGAACTTCGGTATCGCTTTCATTCATTGCTTGTAAAAGCTCGGAGATAGACATGACATCGAGCAATTGAAACTTCGCGTCGACTTGTTCAGTGCGCAGAAGTCCAAGCTCTGGTTCATTTTGGTTAATTGTCATCATCGCCTCTCTAGTGCGCTAAGAATAGGCAGAGTAAAGGGCATTAAACAACTACTGTTTCGCTAGATTCTTGACCTGACTACTTCAAAGCCATAAGTTTGCTAAGTGATCATCTCTGCAGCCACCGTGCTTATCGATCAAGAACTGCAGAAAGAGGTATGGCTAGAGATTGAAGATGGCGTAATTCGCTCAATCAACAGCGGAACAACCCCTGAATATGATCACCGTTATGAAGGAATATTGATCCCAGGTTTCGTAGATATTCATTGTCACGGCGGTGGCGGTAAATATTTTGGTGGTCTGACCGATTCAGAAATTGAGCAGGTAGTTGCCACCCATCGCGCTGGCGGAACTGTGGCTGGATTAGCCAGTTTGGTGACCGAGCCAATTGAAAATCTAGTTTCGCAAATCAAGCGGCTAGTTCCATTTGCACAGCGCGGAGAAATTGCCGGCATTCATTTAGAAGGCCCATATCTTTCACATGCCCGCTGCGGAGCTCATGATCCAAATCTCTTGCGCACACCGACTATTACTGAAGTTCAAACTCTGCTTGATGCGGGTCAAGGCTTTATCAAAATGATTACCATCGCACCTGAACTAGATGGCGCACTCGAAGTTATTGAACATTTGTCGAAGTCTGGCGTGATCGCAGCGATCGGTCATTCACAATCAGATGCTGCAACCGCACTAGCCGCAATTGATCGTGGCGCCAGCGTGGTTACTCACTTCAACAATGCCATGCCAAAAGTTATTGATGGCCCGGGCACGATGAACTCTGCTGTTTTAGGTGAGTTACGTGCAAGCCTCGAGTTAATTCTTGACGGCGAACATGTCGCTACAAACATTGTGCGAGATATTTTTGAAGCTGCGCCAAATCGCATTGTGCTGATTACTGATGCCATGTCTGCGGCGGGTTCAAGTGATGGAACCTATAAAATCGCAAACCTTGAAGTAATCGTTAAAGATGGCGTCGCCCGATTAGCCTCAAATGGTTCGCTCGCGGGCAGCACGTTAACTATGGCCAAAGCCTTTAGCCATGCGTTAAATGAGATCGGAATCAGTATTACCGAAGCTGTCCACGCCGCTTCGATGCTGCCGGCGCTGATTTTAGGCCGTTCTGACTTAGGCGAAATTGCAGTTGGCAAAAGTGGTTTACTGAATCACTTAGCTAAAAACGGAGAGATCACACCAATTAAATGTTAATTCGCCCAGCTACTAAAGCCGATCTCCCTGCCATTATGCAGTTAATTCACGATCTTGCGTTGTATGAAAAAGCTCCTGAGCAAGTTGAAACTAATGAAGCTGAAATTGGCGCAGCACTCTTTGCCGAGCAACCAAAAGTATTCTGTTCAATTGCAGACTTAGACGGCGAAGTTATTGGGATTGCCATTTGGTTCTTAAACTTTTCAACTTGGCAAGGCAAGCATGGAATTTATCTGGAAGATCTGTACATCAAGCCTGAATTCCGCGGAAACGGTTACGGCTTAGCGATGCTGAAACACCTAGCTGCAATCTGTAACGAACGTGGTTACGGTCGCTTTCAATGGTGGGTACTCGATTGGAATACCCCAGCAATTGAGTTCTATAAATCCCAAGGCGCAGTCGCAATGGATGAATGGACTGTTTACCGCGTTAGCGGCGATGCCTTGAAGAAGTTAGGCAGTTAGAGTTCAGCGGAAATTAAGCAGTAGGAGTTTGTGCTAAATCTTCTGGTGAATCTGGCGTAATCGCTTTTGGCGAACCAGTGAAAGTGAATTTCGCATCTGCGCCTTCGCCTTCGACATCAACCACAATAATTTCGCCAGCCTTTAATTCACTAAACAAGATGCGCTCTGAGAGTGAATCTTCGATTTCGCGTTGAATTGTACGACGCAACGGACGAGCACCAAGTAGTGGGTCGTAACCGCGCGCAGCAAGAAGATCCTTAGCTGCTTGAGTTAATTCGATACCCATATCTTTTACCTTTAGGCGCTCATCAAGGGATGCGATCATGAGATCAACGATCTGAATGATTTCTTCCTTATGTAGCTGATGGAATACCACGATGTCATCAATACGGTTTAGGAACTCTGGGCGGAAGTGCGACTTAAGTTCATCGCCAACCTTTGCCTTCATACGCTCGTAATTTGAAAGCTCATCAGAAGAGTTCGCAAAACCAAGACCAGCACCCTTAGAAATATCTTTAGTTCCGAGGTTAGTTGTCATGATGATTACTGTGTTCTTGAAGTCAACTACACGACCTTGTGAGTCAGTTAGGCGACCATCTTCGAGAACTTGCAATAGTGAGTTGAAAATATCTGGGTGTGCTTTTTCGATTTCATCGAAGAGCACTACTGAGAATGGGCGACGACGCACTTTCTCAGTTAGCTGACCACCTTCGTCATAACCAACATACCCCGGAGGCGCACCAAATAGACGTGAAGCTGTGTGGCGCTCAGAATATTCAGACATATCAAGTTGAATCAACGCATCAGCATCACCAAATAAGAATGAAGCCAAAGTACGTGAAAGTTCAGTTTTGCCAACACCTGATGGGCCAGCGAAAATAAACGAACCACCTGGGCGCTTTGGATCTTTCAGACCTGCGCGAGTACGACGAATTGCCTGTGACAACGCCTTGATCGCTTGATCTTGTCCGATCACGCGTTTGTGGAGTTCATCTTCCATACGCAGCAAGCGAGCAGTTTCTTCTTCAGTTAACTTAAATACTGGGATACCAGTTGCGATCGATAGAACTTGAGCTATGAGTTCTTCATCAACTTCAGTCACTTTATCGAGATCAGTGGCTTTCCAATTCTTTTCAGCTTCAGCTTTCTCAGTTGAAAGAGTTTTTTCGAGGTCGCGGAAAGATGCTGCTTTCTCAAAATCTTGGCCATCAATTGCTGACTCTTTATCTTTACGAGCAGCTGCGATTTTGTCATCGAACTCGCGTAATTCGGCAGGTGCGGTCATGCGCTTAATACGCAAACGTGAACCGGCTTCATCAATTAAATCGATTGCTTTATCTGGCAAGAAGCGATCAGAAACATAGCGATCGGCCATGTTTGCTGCTGCCGCTAACGCACCATCGGTAATTGATACGCGGTGATGAGTTTCGTAGCGATCGCGCAAGCCTTTGAGAATTTCAATGGTGTGTGCAACTGAAGGCTCTTTAACTTGAATTGGCTGGAAGCGACGTTCAAGGGCGGCATCTTTTTCAAGGTGCTTGCGATACTCATCAAGAGTGGTTGCGCCAATTGTCTGTAGCTCACCGCGAGCAAGCATTGGCTTCAAAATACTGGCGGCATCGATTGCGCCTTCAGCAGCACCAGCACCTACCAAAGTATGAATTTCATCGATGAAAAGAATGATGTCGCCGCGAGTTTTAATCTCTTTAAGTACTTTCTTCAAGCGCTCTTCGAAATCACCACGGTAACGAGATCCGGCAACTAGCGCACCTAAATCAAGTGAATAAAGTTGCTTATCCTTAAGGGTTTCAGGTACATCGTTCTTAACTATTGCTTGTGCTAAACCTTCGACAACTGCAGTTTTACCAACACCTGGCTCGCCGATCAATACTGGATTGTTTTTAGTACGACGTGAAAGAACCTGCATAACGCGTTCGATCTCTAATTCGCGACCAATAACTGGATCAAGTTTTCCTTCGCGCGCAGCTTGAGTTAAGTTGCGACCGAATTGATCTAGTACCAATGAAGTCGAAGGAGTTCCTTCGGCTGGTCCATTAGCTGCGACAGCTTCTTTTCCTTGGTAGCCAGAAAGTAATTGAATAACTTGTTGACGAACACGATTTAAATCTGCGCCAAGTTTTACCAATACTTGTGCGGCAACACCTTCGCCTTCGCGAATGAGGCCAAGCAAAATGTGCTCGGTGCCGATGTAGTTGTGACCAAGTTGCAATGCTTCGCGCAGTGAAAGCTCAAGAACTTTCTTGGCGCGTGGGGTAAATGGAATATGACCACTTGGTGCTTGCTGACCTTGTCCAATAATTTCTTCTACTTGCGCGCGTACGGCTTCGAGTGAGATGCCCATGCCTTCCATCGCTTTAGCTGCGACGCCTTCGCCTTCATGAATCAGGCCAAGCAAAATGTGCTCGGTGCCGATGTAGTTGTGATTGAGCATGCGTGCTTCTTCTTGGGCTAAAACAACAACCCGGCGGGCACGGTCGGTAAAACGCTCAAACATGGGCGGTACTCCTTCTATTCGTATCTTGCTAAGCCTAATGCCAGAGGGTCAGGCTCGCGAGGCAAGTTTTACGCTCGAAAAAACCACTAGATATGCCAGTTATAACCAAGATTGACCCCAATTTATGCCCTGAGCAGGTGGGAAAATTGGCTTAGGCTTAGAGGATTTTAAGCATTCGGGTATTGCCCAAAGTGTTTGGTTTAACCGATTCGAGGTCAAGGAATTCAGCTACACCAGAGTCATAAGACTTAAGTAATTGAACGTAGACCTCGGGCTCAACTGGGGTGCCTTGGATTTCTTCGAAACCATGACGACCAAAGAATTTAGTTTCAAAAGTTAAACAAAAAATTCTGGATAGCCCGAGTTCGTAAGCGCGCTTAATGATATTTTCTAGAATCTGATTTCCGATTCCTTTTCCACGCAAGGTTTCGGTAATTGCTACCGAGCGAACTTCTGCTAAATCTTCCCAAAGCACGTGCAGCGCACCACAACCAACCACTTGGCCATCTTCAACTGCAACCACAAATTCTTGCACGCTTTCATAAAGGGTGACAGTCTCTTTTTGTAGCATGCGACCACCAGAAGCAAAATCAACAATTAACTTATGGATTGCTTTGATGTCACTTGTGCGAGCTGGTCGAACTTCGATCATTACTCAATCTCCGGTTTAACCAATGGGAACAAAATTGTTTCGCGAATTCCGAGGCCAGTAAGCGCCATGAGCAATCGATCAACGCCCATACCCATTCCGCCCATTGGCGGCATTCCAAATTCCATTGCGCGCAAGAAATCTTCATCAACTTGCATCGCCTCAACATCGCCCTTAGCACCAAGGCGAGCTTGCTCAACTAAGCGATCACGTTGAATTACTGGGTCGATAAGTTCGGAGTAACCAGTTGCAAGTTCAAAACCTTCAACATAGAGATCCCACTTTTCAGCCACACCTGGAGTTTCGCGGTGTGCGCGAACTAGCGGTGAAGTATCAACTGGAAAACCCATTACAAAAGTTGGCTCGATTAATTGATCTTTCGCAACATGTTCAAAAATTTCTTCAGCCAGCTTGCCAGCAATCCAAGCTGGATCAACTTTCATGCCCAACTTAGTTGCGATGCGCTTTAGATCTTCCATCGGCGTTAGCGCAGTTACGGTTTCGCCGGCACCTTCAGAAATCGCGTCATATAGCGATATCTCGCGCCATTTTCCGCTGAAATCTATTTGGCGACCATCTTGATGAGTAACGGTTAATGAGCCGGCCACAGCCATTGCGGCGTTCTGAATGAGCTGCTGGGTTAGCTCGGCAATTGAACGCCAATCTCCGAATGATTGATAACTCTCGATCATCGCGAATTCTGGAGAGTGTGAAGAATCTGCACCTTCGTTACGGAAATTACGGTTGATTTCAAATACTCGCTCGATGCCACCTACAACACAGCGCTTCAGGAAAAGTTCGGGTGCAATGCGCAAGAAAAGATCCATGTCGTAGGCATTGCTAAAAGATTTAAAAGGGCGAGCAGCTGCGCCACCATGTTGAACTTGCAGCATTGGGGTTTCCACCTCAATGAAATCTAGTTCGTGAAAAGTTTGACGCAATGAGCGCATAACAGTTGGTCGCATACGAGCAGTTACTCGAGCTTCGGGGCGCACAATTAAATCTACGTAACGCATGCGAACGCGAGTTTCCTCAGAGAGCGGATTATGTTCGTTAGGTAGCGGGCGCAAAGATTTTGACGCAATTTGCCAAGAGTTAGCCAAGATCGAAAGTTCGCCGCGCTTAGAGGTAATAATTTCGCCAGTCACGCTAACAATGTCGCCGAGATCCACTTGTGATTTCCAGGCAGCGATTGAATCTTCGCCAACTTTGTCGAGCGAGAACATGGCTTGTAGTTCAGTGCCGTCGCCTTCGCGCAAAGTTGCAAAACATAATTTTCCGGTATCGCGCTTAAAAATAATGCGACCAGTCAAACTTTCAATATCACCGGTAGCGGTATCAGTTTCTAGTCCTTGGTACTTAGTGCGAACTTCGCCCAAAGTTTTCGTGCGAGGCACAGCAACTGGGTATGGCTCAATACCTTGGGCAATTAAGTCAGCCCGCTTCTCGCGCCGGATACGAAGTTGCTCGGGTAGGTCATCACCGATTATTGGAGTCTGCTCGCTCATAAGAAGTGCAGTCTAACTGCTACTGATTGCGCTCGTGAATTAGACGCAAGCCGATCAAAGTTAGATCTGGTTCGTGTTCATCAATCGTCTCGGAAACGCCCAAAATTAAGGGCGCCAGGCCACCTGTGGCAACGACAGTTGGCGTATCACTGTAGCTCTGCGCGAGTTCTTCAGTGATGCGATTTACCAAACCATCGACTTGGCCAGCAAAACCATAGATCGTTCCGGATTGAAGAGCTTCAACTGTATTTTTGCCAATTACTGATTTAGGTAGAACTAATTCGACTTTCCGAAGTTGTGCCGCTCTGGCAGCAAGTGCCTCAACTGAGATTTCAATACCAGGTGCGAGTGCGCCACCTAGAAATTCACCTGTTGGTGAAACCACATCAAAATTAGTTGAGGTACCAAAATCAACAACTATTGCAGGTCCGCCAAATAAAGTGTGGGCAGCTAAAGTGTTTACGATTCGATCAGCGCCAATTTCCTTTGGATTATCGACCAGAAGCGGCACGCCGGTCTTAATGCCTGGTTCAACGATCGTTGTTGGCACATCTTCAAAGTAATCGGCAATCATGCGACGTAGCTCGCGAAGTGTTGCAGGTACAGTGCTGCAAATTGCTAATCCAGTTAAGTCATACTCGGAAACTAACGCTTCGTATTGCAACCAAAGCTCATCAGCTGTATTGCGAGGATCGGTCTTTACTCGCCAGGACTGGGTTAAATTCTCACCTTCGAATATTCCCAGCACGGTATTTGTGTTACCAACATCTACAGTTAACAACATGGTTATTTGCTCCTTACGTCGAGGCCGATATCGAAATTTTTTGCTGAATGCGTGAGCGCGCCAATTGCCAGATAATTAACGCCAGTCTCGGCAAAACTGCGAGCTTTATCTAAGGTGATGCCGCCAGATGCCTCTAATTTAGTTTGACCAGCAACGAGTGAGACCGCCTCACGGCATTGCTCCGGGGTCATATTGTCGAGTAGCACTAAATCAGGCTTAAGCGGAAGCACTTCGGCTAGCTGTTCCAAAGTATCAACTTCAATCTCAATCGGTGCAGTTGGAAAAGCGCTACGAACCGCGCTAAACGCTGCTTTCACACCACCTGCTGCCGCAATGTGATTATCTTTGATCAAGGCTGCATCAGCTAATGACATTCGATGATTTGTGCCACCACCCATGCGAACTGCAAACTTCTCTAATTCGCGCCAGCCCGGTGTCGTCTTTCGGGTATCACGAATTTCGCAATTAGTGCCAGTAATCGCGGCAACCCAGTTACTGGTCAAAGTAGCGATGCCCGATAGGTGACCAAGGAAATTAAGCGCCGTTCGTTCAGCAAGCAAAATAGCGCGCGCATTTCCAGAAACTCTAATTAACACATCATCTGTTTTGACTAAAGCGCCATCGGCAACAAGCACTTCAATTCCAGTTACTCCTACTTCAATCAAAACTGCTTTAGCCATTTCGATACCTGCAACTACACCTGAGTCGCGAGCGACAAACTCAGCTTGCAATTCGGCATCGGCAGCAATAGTTGCTACTGAAGTTACATCTACTCCCCCAGCTAAATCTTCGGCAAGAGCTGCTTTCACTAACTCGTAATTAATCATTTATTTATCACCTGCGCATATTCAGTTGACCAATTTCCAAGTTGATCGATTTGTTGCACAATTCTCTTTTCCCAGGTTGTACTTGTCTCTGGAAAATCTTCGCGCCAATGCGAGCCGCGGGTTTCTTGTCTAATCAAAGCTGCTCGCAAAATGGTCTGCGCCAGTTGGAAGAGATTAGTGGTTTCCCAAGCATCAACCTGTGGCGCGGAACTGTTTCTAGTTTCTAGCCTAGAAAGAGTGTTGCTAGTTTCAATTAGTGAGTCAGCTGAACGCAGCACGCCAGCACCACGGCTCATTGCAGTTTGTAAGTCTTTGCGAACTGCGGGATCAAGCAAGAAAGCCTGACTATTGTTTTCAACTGGTTCAGATTCAGCTGGCAGATTTGCGGCAATATCAGCAGCAATGCGAGCGCTAAAAACTAGGCCTTCGAGCAGTGAATTTGAGGCTAATCGGTTAGCTCCATGAACGCCAGAGCAAGCGGTTTCGCCACATGCATATAGGCCAGGAATACTGCTGTGGCCATTTAGATCTACGCGTACGCCGCCTGAGGCATAGTGCGAAGCTGGTGCGACTGGAATCAAATCTTTGGTTGGATCAATATCGTGCGACAAGCAAGATGCGTTAATAGTTGGGAAGCGTTCAGCAAAACCAGTTAAGTGGCGAACATCTAGCCAGACATGATCTTGACCAGTTTCTTTCATCTTTCGCATAATTGCAATCGCCACAACATCGCGAGGCGCTAACTCAGCCAACGGATGGAGGCCTTGCATAAACCGGGCCCCACTATCGTCAACTAGGTATGCACCTTCGCCGCGCACTGCTTCAGAAATTAACGGTTGTTGACCACGCGATTTTCCACCTAGCCAAAGTACGGTGGGATGGAACTGAATAAATTCCACATCTGCAATTTTTGCTCCAGCACGTAGCGCGAGTGCAACACCGTCGCCAGTTGATACCGATGGATTAGTGGTACTTGCAAAAACTTGTCCAAGCCCACCGGTGCCGAGTACCACTGCTTTAGCAAGTGCTTGTCCAACTCCATCACGTGAGCCAGCACCGATTACGTGCAGAGTTACTCCACATACGCGACCTGTTTTATCTTTTAGCGCATCAAGTACCAGCGCATCTTCGAGAACTTCAATCTGTGGATCATTGCGAACTGCAGCTAAGAGAGCTCGAGAAACTTCGGCTCCGGTTGCATCGCCACCTGCGTGCAGAATGCGATTACGTAAGTGACCACCTTCGCGAGTTAGTGCAATTTCACCATCAGCTTCAGTATCAAACTTTGCGCCGCGTTCAATTAATTTGCGAACCGCTTCGGGGCCTTCGGTAACTAAAACACGAACTGCTTCGACATCGCATAGACCGGCACCTGCCGTCAAAGTATCTGTTAAATGGGCCTCTGGTGAGTCACCATCGCCAAGTGCTGCCGCGATTCCGCCTTGCGCCCACTTAGTTGAACCTTCGTCTACTTTTGCTTTAGTAACTATCAAAACTGATAAACCAAAAGTGCGCAGTTGCAACGCAGTAGTCATTCCAGCAATTCCAGAGCCAACCACAATTACATCGGCGCGCGAAGTCCAACCTGGCTTAGGGGCTAGTAACTTCATGAGTTTGTTTCCACTACTGCATTATCTAGCAATCGAACTCCATTTACCCAACCAGCGATGATGGCCCGCTTGTTTTGAGTGGTCGCGCCAGCTTTTTGAAAAGTTTTCTCGTCAATAATTTCGGCATAATCCAATTTAAAGGCAGGCTCAGTTGCCAAGATTTCGTGCATTCGAGTTGGATCTTTTAAAGCTTTAGAAATAATCAATGCAGCTACTCGATCGGCTTGGGTTAATCGAATATTTCGTGACGATAGGGCCAAGCCATCAAATTCGCGCACTGTCGGCACTGCCACAATTTCGAGCTTCCTAAAGTAATTTTTGATCAACCATAATTGCTGAAAGTCTTTCTCGCCGAAAACTGCCGCGCTTGGTTTAACAATTTCGAATAGGCGATTAACCACAGTTAAGACTCCGGCAAAGTGGCCTGGTCTTGCTGCACCTTCATATAGTTCGCCAACTGCACCAGCTGAAATCTGAGTTGGCTCACTTGGATAAATTTCGTCATAGTTCGGAAACCAAACTTCGGTAGCCCCCGCCAAAGTTGCAATCTGAATATCTGTCTCTGGGGTACGCGGATACTTTTCGAGATCTGCCGCATCAGTAAATTGAAGTGGATTAACAAAAATGCTGACAACTACTTCTTTATCTAGTTCGCGAGCACGCTTAATCAACGCTTGGTGGCCCTTGTGTAGGGCGCCCATTGTCGGAACTAGTACGGTCATCTTTTGGCTCCAGTCCTTTCAGGTACCGGGCGATGCGTGCTTATTCTAAATCAGTATTTAGTAGATCCGAAATCCGGCCGTGTGTAAGCAGGATTGCCTCGGGTTCAATCTCAAACCAAGGTGCCAAAACAAAGCGCCGTTCATGAGCACGTGGGTGGGGCAAAGTTAACTTCTCGTCATTAACCAACAACCCGCCATATTGAATTAGGTCTAAATCAATTACTCGTGGCCCCCAATTAATTTCGCGAGTTCGGCCCATTGCGGCCTCAATACCATTTAAAAGTGCCAATAAATCTTTAGCTGGCAGATCAGACTCCAAAATTGCAACGGCATTTAGATAATCGGGCTGATCCGGCCCGCCAACTGGCTTAGTCTGCAAATAATTAGAAACTGCAATTACATCGGTGGCTTCACGTAGTAAACCGACAGCTATATCTAAATTTGCTTTGGGATCTCCAATATTTGCACCAAGTGAAATTACAGCTTTCATCGAGTGCGGATTACCATCACATTGATATCGCTAGTGACTGCGTTAACTGGGGCGCTTGGTTTGTGCACTGTTACCAGGGCGATTTCAACCAAGTTCGCAGTTGCCAAAATTTCATCAGCAATCACTCCAGCTAACTTCTCAATTAACTTATATGGCGTGCCAGTTATTGCAGCAACAACTAAGTCGCAAATTGCACCGTAATCGACGGTATCGGCTAAGTCATCACTTTTAGATGCCTTTTCTAAATCAAGAATCAACTCAACATCAACCAGGAAATCTTGACCATTTTTAGTTTCCTCGGCAAAGACGCCGTGATAACCGAAACCTTTAATGCCATTTATACGAATTGAATCATTCATTACAAGACCGCCTTGTTAGCCGCTACTCCATGAACTCTAACTGCCCAGATGCCGCTTTGGCTAAGTCGCTTAGTTAGCTCAACTGTTGCGGCTTCGCGAGCAGTTGGATTATCGCCCCCTAAGAATCTTTTGCGAGATGCGCCAACAAGAACCGGATAACCAAGAGCCACAAATCGCTCTATTTCCTCAATTATTGCCCAATTATCAGCAGCTTCTTTAGCAAAGCCGATTCCAGGATCAATAATCAAATTTGATTTACTCACACCTGCCGAAAGCGCTGCCTGAATTCGTAAACTTAATTCTGCAATCACTTCTTCGACTACATTTGTATAAACCGCCAAATCATTCATCTCTTTGGAGTGACCGCGCCAATGCATTGCAATGTATGGCACGTTTAGCTCAGCAGCGGTATCTAACATTGCCGCATCAGCTAGCCCGCCACTAACATCATTAATTATTGAGGCACCGGCAATTACAGCGGCTCGCGCAGTTGATGCTCTCATTGTGTCGATACTTATCGGTTTACCAGCATCAGCTAATTTTGAAATTACATTAATAACTCTTCGTTCTTCTTCAGCCGCTGAAACTCGTTCGGCTCCTGGTCGTGTTGACTCGCCACCGACATCGATTAGATCTGCGCCTTCGGCAATTAGTTTTAAACCGTGATCAACCGCATCGGGATAAGTGAAATGTTCGCCGCCATCGGCAAAGGAATCTGGAGTTGCGTTAAGAATTCCCATTACCAACATGGTTTAACTACCGAGCTGTAATGAGTGACATCGCTTCGGCACGAGTAGCCGGATCGCGTAATACGCCACGGACTGCACTAGTAATTGTGCGAGCCTCAGATTTACGAACACCGCGCATTGACATACATAAATGTTCGCAATCAATAATCACGATTACGCCCATAGGTTTCAGAATCTCCATCATGGCATCTGCGATTTGTGAAGTCATTCGCTCTTGAACTTGTGGTCGCTTGGCAAATACATCTACTAAACGAGCAATTTTTGATAACCCGGTGATTTTTCCGTTGGGGATATAGCCAACGTGGGCAACACCATGGAACGGGGTTAAGTGGTGCTCGCACTGTGAAAATAGGTCAATATCTCTAATAATCACGAGTTCTTCGTGGCCAATATCAAAAGTTGTGGTCAAGACATCTTCAGGTGATTGATAAAGCCCAGCAAAGTTTTCCGCCATTGCGCGTGCAACTCGCGCCGGAGTTTCCTTTAACCCATCGCGCTCAGGATTTTCACCTAGCGCAAGTAAGAGTTCGCGAACTGCTGCTTCAGCGCGTGCTGCATCGTAAGGCTGATTAGCGCGGCCATCACCATCTTCAATCGAGATTGAATTTATCTCACTCACTAGATTTCTTTCTGGTGCGTGGTTTCTTCGCTTCAACTACTTCTTCGACCTTTGCTCGCGCCGGAACTTCTACCGGTGGGATATCTGAAGGAACGCGTGTGATTGATCCAGTCCAGGCTGGTCGTTCTGCCCAAGACTTAACTTTCTTAAAGATCTCAGCGATGTCATCTTTATTAATCGTTTCGCGATCAAGAAGTTCAAGAACCATTGCATCTAGAGTTTTTCGGTTAGCCACAAGAATATCGAAGGCTTCTTGATGAGCATTTTCAATTAACTTACGAACCTCAGCATCAATAATTCCGGCAACCTTTTCTGAGTAGTCGCGTTCGTGTCCGTAACTACGGCCCATAAACGGTTCAGAACCATCAGTTCCCAGTTTGATTGCACCAATTGCTTCGGTCATTCCGTACTGCGTGACCATTGCTTTAGCTAACGCAGTGGCTTTTTCAATATCATTCGATGCGCCAGTTGTTGGATCATGGAAGATAAGTTCTTCGGCAGCACGCCCACCAAGTGAATATGCCAATTGATCAAGCAATTGATTACGAGTAGTTGAATACTTATCGTCATCAGGCAAAACCATGGTGTAACCAAGTGCGCGACCTCGCGGCATGATGGTGATTTTGTGAACCGGATCAGTGTGCGGCAATGCGTGCGCCACAAGTGCGTGGCCAGCCTCGTGATAGGCCGTAACTAAGCGCTCAGAGTCTGACATTAAGCGTGATTTACGCTGGGGGCCAGCCATTACGCGATCGATTGCTTCATCAAGTTCGCGATTTCCAATTTCACTCTTTAGTTCACGAGCTGCCAAAAGTGCTGCTTCGTTAAGAACGTTTGCTAAGTCAGCACCAGTAAATCCAGGAGTGCGACGGGCGTACTCGAGAAGTTCTAGATCTTTTGCAACCGGCTTTCCTTTTGCATGTACTTGCAGAATTGCTTCGCGACCTTTGAGATCTGGACGATCAACTGCAATCTGGCGGTCAAAACGGCCTGGCCGAAGAAGTGCTGGATCTAGTACATCAGGACGGTTAGTAGCTGCGATCAAAATTACTTGACCATTTGCTTCGAAGCCATCCATCTCGACTAAGAGTTGATTAAGTGTTTGTTCACGTTCATCGTGACCACCACCCATACCAGTTCCACGTTGACGACCTACGGCATCGATTTCATCAACAAAAATAATTGCCGGCGCATTTGCTTTTGCTTGCGTAAATAGATCGCGCACACGAGCTGCACCAACACCTACAAACATTTCTACAAAGTCAGAACCTGAAATTGAATAGAACGGAACGCCGGCTTCACCAGCGACTGCACGCGCTAACAAAGTCTTGCCAGTTCCTGGTGGGCCATAAAGCAAAACACCCTTTGGAATCTTGGCACCGAGTTCGGCGTACTTAGCTGAGTTAGCTAAGAAATCTTTTATCTCATGCAATTCCGCAATTGCTTCATCAGCGCCGGCAACATCGGCAAAAGTCGTTTTTGGTACTTCATCACTTTGCAACTTTGCCCGTGACTTACCAAAACTAAATACCTTGTTTCCGCCTTGTGATTGGCTGAGCAGGAAGAAGAAGAGCAATCCGATAATCAGAATTGGTGCTAACGAGAATAAGAAACTAACCAGCAGTGAAGTTTTGGGGACTTCGATATTCCAGCCATTTAGGGGTGGATTGGCGCTTAAAGCATCGATAATTGTGGGCTCTTGGCGAATTACATACGACGCCTCAACTTGAGAAGACCCGTTAATGGTTCGGCCAGGCTTTAGTTCGACCCGAATTACTTGGTCTTTATCAATAACGGTTGCGCTCTTAACCTCAGACTGCGCAATCGCATCAAGAATTTGAGAAGTATTGACCTTGGTAAAAGCGCTGCCCGCGCCAGAAATCTGACCGAAAACTGAAACAGCAATAATTGCAAAAACGATCCAGAAAAGTGGTCCCCGGAAAATTCGACTAGCTTTCGTGGCTGGTTTCTTATCGCCGCGTTTAGTGACGGTCTTTGTCACTTTCTTTTTCTTATCTTTTTTAATTTCTTCAGTCATATGGCTTCTATTCGTACATGTGCTTTGCGAGCACACCGATAAATGGCAAGTTGCGATACTTCTCATCGAAATCAAGTCCGTAACCAACAACGAAATCAGTTGGAATATCAAAACCTACATACTTAACAGCAACTTCAACTTTTGCCGCCTCAGGTTTGCGCAGAATTGCCAAGATATCAACATTGGCAGCGCCACGAGATTCTAGATTCGACTTCAACCAAGAAAGAGTTAAGCCTGAGTCAACAATATCTTCTACGATTAAAACATTGCGGCCCGTGATGTCGCGATCAAGATCTTTTAAGATTCGAACTACGCCACTTGATTTAGTGCCGGAACCATAAGAAGAAACCGCCATCCAATCCATTTCAAGATGACGTTGCATCGCCCGGGTTAAATCAGCCATCGCCATAACTGCGCCCTTTAATACGCCAACTAATAGAACGTCACGACCTTCGTAATCAGCATCAACTTGTGCAGCTAATTCTTTAATGCGTGCCTGTAGATCTACTTCGCTAACTATTACGCGCTCGATATCGCTTTCAATTACTGATAAATCCACGATGCTCCTTCATTGATTTGGCAGGCTTACTTTTATTAGCGGGACAGGAGCGAAAGTCTGCCCGAAATTCGCGAAACCTTCACACCGCCGGGGAGGCTGCAAGCGCCTTGACCATGCCAAGAGGTGACAAAAGCCTCAACGGAAGCAACGTGATCGGCGGTAATTGAGCCCGTTGGAGCTCCTGCGGCATAAATCGCCATGCGCAGCAGGCGAGTTCTAACCGCCTTCGGCAAGTCAGCCAAGAGTGAGATTTCGAGATCAGATAGGTCAAGATCGGCTGCAACTTGATTCGCCCAGCCATCGAGGGCATCTGCATCATCGCGCAGTAGATCAGCGCTACGCGCAAGTGCTTCGGTAATTCCGGGCCCGATACTTTCTTCTAACTTTGGCAGTGCATCAGTGCGCACGCGAACTCGAGCAAACTGCGAATCTGAATTATGTGGGTCAATCCAAGGCGTTAAATTATTTTCAGCACACGCAGCTAACGTTTCAGATCGAGTGATTGCTAAAAGTGGTCGACAATATTCGCCAGTTAACTGTGCCATTCCAGAAAGTGAGCGAGCACCTGACCCACGAGCTAAACCTAACAAAACACTTTCGGCTTGATCATTTAGAGTATGACCTAAGAAAATTAATTTAGCGTTGTGTTTTTCAGCAACTGCATCAAGTGCGGCGTAGCGAGCTCGACGAGCAGATGCTTCCAAGCCATCAATCATTTCGACATCGACTTTAACGATTTCAATTTGGGAAAATCCTAAACTTAAAAGTTGGGCATTAACTTTTTTGGCTTGTTCGCCCGAATTTTCCTGTAGTTGATGATCAATCGTTACGCCAACTAGATTGATCAACGCATTTTTGGTTTCTGGAACAAGTGCTGCAGCTAGCGCTAATGAATCTGCGCCACCCGAGACTGCAACTAAGACGGTGTCTCCGGCACTGCAATCAGAAAGGCACTCGCGCACAGCAGTACGAATAGCTACCGTTGCTGGGTTAGTGCTCACGGGGTTAAGACTAGACCCGACCACCAAATGGCATTAAGCCCTTAATGCTGTAAATATTTGAGTAAAGCAGACCCTTGCCCTTGGAATTTGCTTCCCACATCATGCCGTTTCCAGCATAAATTGTGATGTGGTGGATGCTCGAGATAGTTCCCTTATATGAGTAGAACAAGAGATCGCCGGGTACAAGTTCGCTTATTTTCACGTGCTTGGTGTAACCCGCATAAAGTGCTGAGTTCAAGCGATCCCAGTTTGGCCAACCCAAGCCAGCAGATTTATAGGCGGCATAAACCAGACCAGAGCAATCAAATGCGTTAGGACCTTCGGAGCCCCAAATGTATGGCTTGCGCGCTAGAACTTGCTTCTTTGCAAAAGCTACAGCCACATCTCGTTGGGCTTGAGTAGTGCGAATAGTTGATCGGCCTTTAAAGCCAAGATCTGGCCAAATTTTTGATTGATTAGGTGTTATCGCTGCTTGCCCGGCTTGGGCTTCTTCAAGCAAAGCTAATTGGCGTTGTTGTTGCAAAGTTATTCGAACACTTTTTGCCTTGGCTAATTCTTTAATCAATTTATCTTGGACAGCCCGTAACTTATCTACTTCTTTCTGCTGTAGCGCTTTAGCATCATCAGCAACTTTCTTAGCTGCAGCAACTTTCTCGGTAGCGGCAACTTGTTTTACTTTAGCTTCGTCTGCGACAACTTTTGCGGCACGAGCAATAATTTCTGCGGCTTTAAATCGTTCTAGCGCCGCAGTGTTTTGATCACCAAGAGAATCTAAAATTGTAATTCGATCAACTAAGTCTTGTGGGCCATTTGCACTTAATAGCGGTTCGATATCGCTGAACGTGCCACCCATAATGTAGGCATTCGATGCCAACTTACCGATGGTTCGATGTGCACTTGCAACTTCTTCAGCTGTCTTGCGCGCATATTCAGCTGCCGCATTTGCTTCAGCAGTTGCTTTTGCTAATTCAGCTTTAGCTTTTACGTAAAGTGCGAGGGCTGCATTAGCTTGCGTAGTGAGTGTTTTTAAAGTCACATTTGCTGCCGCTAATTTTTTGGCTGCTGCATCTGCAGCTGCTTTTTTCGCAGCTTCGGCCTTTTTGGCAGCTTCAATCTGCGCCAATGTAGGTTTCGGGGTGGCGGCATAAACAGCCGTGCTACTACCTAGAAAAGTTAGCGCGACTGCGAAGGCAATAAACCGCTTCGACATGCTCCAAGGATAAATGGGGTGCCTGAGAAAAGAGTTAAACGCGCCCCAAATTCATTCTTTAATTAGATACATCACGTCGCTTGAAAAGCGTAACCACAATCGCGGTGCTTGCCACCAAATAAATTGCCACCATTGTTATTGAGTGAGTGTAAGAAATATCAGTTGTGCCGCCAGCTGCGATATTTGACATCAAGCTTCCGGGCATCCAAGTACCTAGACTTGATTTAACGGCAACGAGAATATTCTCCACAATTAACAACCAGATAACACCCAGGGAGATTGCGCTGATTGGTGAGCGAAGTAGTAGTCCCAAAATCATGCCGACTGTGCCAAATGCAATTACCGATAAGAGCACATTTCCAAAAGTTTTCGCCATTTCTTGCAAAGCATCAGAAGTTACCCACGCATCAGTTTCAACTTTTGCTCTACCCGATAGGCCAAAAGCCAAAGACATGCTGACAACTGCGGCCAGTATCACCATCACAATTGCAAATGAGGCCATTGATACATACTTACCAATTAACAGCTGCAGGCGTCGTGGTTGACGTACTAACAAATTTCGCAAAGTGCCGTAGGTGTATTCCTGTGCAGTTTGCGCAGCAAAAACACAGAGAGCCACAATTCCTAATAACCCAGCCGCATTGCTAAAGCCAATAGTTAAACCACTTGGTAGTTGCAATAACTCGCGAGAGATCATATTGCCGCGATCAGAGTTACCTTGCGGAGAATCAATCAGTAAAAATAGTAGAGAGGTGACTAAGCCAGTTAAACCAGCCGATGTCAGCATGGTCCCAAGAAATAGCGTAGGGCGGCGAAGTTTGCGCCATTCAGATTTAAATACTTTAATCATTCGGAATCCCCCGTCATTTCAAAGAAAGTTTCTTCAAGGCTGGGCAACATCGGCGATAGCTGCGAAAGAGTTATGCCTGCAGCAAAAGCTGATTTATTCAGTTCGGCGGCCCATTCGGCTGGTCCTTCGATATGTGCAACACCACTGCGAATCGTTGACTTATGGCCTGCGGCTGTAGCAATTTCTGAAATCTTGGATAAATCACTTTCATTCGGCGTTTTAACCAAAATGAATGGTTGCTGTGCCAAAAATAAATCCTCGATTTTGCCAGCAAACAAAACTTTGCCTTTGCGCAACATAACTAGATGCTGACTAATTAGCTCGAGTTCTGAAAGCAGGTGTGAAGAAACGAAAACTGTAGTGCCCTCTTGTGCCAAAGATTTCAATAAATCTCTAATCTCTTGAATTCCCTCGGGATCTAACCCATTAGTTGGTTCGTCCAGAATTAATAACTTTGGATTAGGAAGTAAAGCAGCAGCAATTCCTAGACGTTGTTTCATGCCGAGCGAATAAGTTTTGTATTTCGAATTGCCGCGATCGCCTAAGCCAACTCGTTCAAGGAGTGATTGCACGTGGTCGGTTCCGTAGCCACCCAGCGTTGCCAATACATTTAAGTTTTCGCGACCAGTTAAAGCGGGATAGAAAGCGGGGCCTTCAATCATCGCACCAACGCTTGCTAAATATTTTTCTGGATGTTTAATTGAATGACCCAAAATCTCGCCAGATCCACCAGTCGGCGAAATCAAGCCAAGCAACATGCGAATGGTGGTGGTTTTTCCTGACCCATTTGGCCCAACGAACCCGCATACCGTGCCCATCGGTACTTCGAAATTAGCGTGTGACACCGCAAAGGTGTCGCCGTATTTCTTGCTTAAATCCTGTACAGCTACTGCGAGATTACTCATGCCCACCACAATAGTCCTTCCCCTTACACTTAGCAGGTGAGTAAAGATGCCTGGGGCTATCAAGAACCCAACCGCCGCCCTGCCCCAGATTGGAAAGTTAATCCACAAACTTCTCAGGTTCGCGCTGGCTTAACCCGCACTGGCTTTGGCGAGACTTCCGAAGCGCTCTTTCTAAATAGTGGTTTTACCTATTCTTCTGCGCAAGAAGCTGAAGATTCCTTTACCGATGAAACCGATCACTTTGTTTATAGTCGTTTTGGTAACCCAACAGTTGCAATGTTCGAAAATCGTTTAGCCGAACTTGAAGGTGCCGAACTTTGTGTAGCTACTGGTTCTGGCATGGCTGCCATGTTTGCATCCGTTGCGTGCATGGTTAAGGCAGGTGACCGGGTTGTTGCTTCGGCTGCGATGTTTAGTTCCTGCCATGTCGTACTGACTGAATTTTTGCCAGCTTGGGGCGTTGAAGTTGAACTTGTAAAAGGCACCGATGAAAAAGTTTGGGCAGAAGCGTTAAGCAAGCCGACCAAAGTTGTTTTCCTTGAGTCACCAAGTAATCCGCTGATGGAAATTGTTGATATCCGAATGATTTCTGATTTGGCGCATAAGGTCGGCGCAACAGTGATCGTCGATAACGTTATGGCATCACCGATTATGCAACGCCCGCTCGAACTTGGCGCTGATGTAGTTATGTATTCAGCAACTAAACATATTGATGGTCAAGGTCGCGTCCTAGCTGGTGCGGTTCTGGGCAGCTTCGGTTACATGAATGAGTATTTCAAACCATTCTTCCGCCACACGGGGCCTTCATTGAGTCCATTTAATGCGTGGGTGCTTTTAAAGTCACTCGAAACTTTGGACATGCGAGTAGAACGCATGGCTAATAATGCGCAGAAAATTGCTGAGTTCTTAGCTACTAGATCTGAAATTGAAGTTGTTAGTTTCCCTGGCTTGCCTTCACACCCAGGTCATGAATTAGCAAAGAAGCAGATGACTGGTTTTGGTACCACCATCGGAATTACATTTAAGGGCACCAAAAAAGATGTATATAAGTTCATGGATGCCTTGCGAATCATTGATATTTCCAACAATTTAGGCGATAGCAAGTCACTTATTACCCACCCAGCCTCAACCACTCATCGCAGGTTAAGCCAGCCAGATCAACTTGCCATGGGAATTACTGCAACCACGCTACGTCTTTCAGTTGGCCTTGAACACAGCGATGATCTGATTAAAGATATCGCGCAGGCGCTCGGTTGATTTAATTTGGGTTGATTAGATTAAAACTGCGGCAACAAGTAATACTGAATACAAACTTAAGTAAGTAATTGACCACTGAAAAACTTTGGCCGCCACTTTGCCATAATTTGGATTACTACCTCGAAGTTGAGCAAGCGTTGAGGCAAAAACTAAAAACAATATTGCGTTAACAATCTGAACCCATAACGAAAGCTCAGCAAAGTGAATTGTAACAACTGAAGCAATGAACATGGCAATCGTGTGGAACCACATTTGACCATGTAAATTCTTCTGCGAAGTGACACCTGGCAACATCGGAATTCCGGCTGCGTTGTAATCATCTTTATATTTAATCGCTAGCGCCCAAAAGTGTGGCGGTGTCCAGAAAAAGATAACAAAGAAAAATGCCCAAGCCACATTTGATAATTCATTTGTGACAGCAGCCCAACCAATTAGCACTGGCATACACCCAGCGATTCCGCCCCAGACAATGTTTTGTGCAGTGCGCCGCTTAAGTGCCATTGTGTAAACAACTACGTAGAAAACTATTGCGATTAAAGTTAGCCAAGTTGCAAGTGCGGTAGTAAAGAACCAAAAAATAAGAAGTGAAAGCAGGCCGACGATAGTTGCAAAAAATGTTGCTTCTCTGCGCGAGATGACACCAGTTGCAATTGGTCGTTGCGCAGTGCGCTTCATTAACTTATCGGTTTCACTTTCGATCACCATGTTGAATGCATTTGCGCTACCAGCTGCCAAAGTTCCGCCCAGAATTGTTGCGATAGAAAGCCCCACTGAAGGGATGCCATTTTGGGCAAGCACCAGGGCCGGCAAGGTGGTCACAAGCAATAGTTCGACCACGCGCAATTTCATGAGGTCTAAATAGCCGCGAATTCGCAGATCCGAACTCTTATCTGGCTGATTTACGCTCACAGAGCAAGGCTACTAAGTTAAATACACAGCGCTCACCGCTAGCGTTCCCAGAAGGCTCTCAGGTTCATGGGTTGTTTTCTGGCCATGGAAAACAATCAGAAGCCAGAATGGTTCGAACTAGCTGAAAACGATCAGCCCGCAAAACGCCCAATAAAGAAGTCAGCGCCTATGCGCAACCTGACCTTTATCCTGGCGGGAATCCTGGTTATTCCGATGGGTGCTGGAATTGCCCTGCTGACTCATGAGGATCACTCAGCCGTAGCAGCCGAAACTCTGAATCTAACCCAAGATTCTCCGGTCGCAACTAACTCGGCTACGGCAGAGCAAAGCAACACAATTGCGATGCCAACGGCTTCTCGCGATGAAGATGATGACGAAGGCGATGATGACGATGATGACGAAGAAGATGACGAAGAAGATGACGACTAACTGATTGCATTACTCTTGGCGCATGCGCCGACTTGCAATATTGGTTCTTACATTTTCGTTAGCTCTGCCTCAGTTAACTAGCGCTGAAGTTACTTCCGATCAAACCAAGTTGACTTTAGCCTCGACTATTACCGGCGACATTGCCCCGAAATCTGTTCGTTCTTCAGGTACGGGATTAGTAAGTGCGCACAACATGATGTATCGGCATTCGGTCACAATTTATGATTCAAATACTCAAGAGCTGATTAAGCGAGTTCCTGACTCAGTAAAGCTCAGTGACTTTGGATATTCCAAATATTCTGGAATCTATAAGGGTTCTCCGGTTGAGGGTTCATTCTCCCCCGATGGAAAATACCTATACGTTACTAACTACGCGATGTATGGCAAGGGTTTTAAAAAAGAAGGCACAGATATCTGTTCGCCGGCCGATGGTTATGATTCCAGCTTTGTTTACCGAATAAATCTAAGCAACTACAAAATTGACGGCGTTTATGCAGTTGGATCAGTTCCAAAGGTTTTAGAAGTTACCCCTGATAACAAATACATTCTGGTAACAACCTGGTGCTCTTACACATTAGATGTAATTTCAATTGAGAAACAGAAGAAGATTAAGTCAATCAAGATTGGTCGCTACCCTCGAGGCATTGCTGTTTCGGCAGATTCAAGTAAGGCATATGTTGCTGAAATGGGTGGCAGCAATATTCACCAAATTGATTTGACTGATTTTTCAAAGAAATTGATTCCAATAGGTGTGAATCCACGAGCTGTTGTTTTATCGCCAGATAACACCAAGTTATATGTGACTTTAAATATCGCTGGAAAAGTGACTGCCTGGGATCTGGTTAATAACAAATCCTTAGGTTCAGTTAAAACCGGAAAAGCGGCGAGATCACTTGCAATTTCTAGCGACGGAACTGCGCTTTTTGTGGTCAACTATAAGAGCGGCACTTTGTCCAAAGTTCGAGTATCTGATCTAAAAGTTTTGCAAACCATAAAAGTCTGTGCTGAACCAATTGGAATTACTTACGATGCGTTAACCGCCAGAACCTGGGTCGCTTGTTACGGTGGTTCCATCAAGGTTTTCGACAATATTTGATGGGCTTGTTGATGGGCTTGGCGAAGGCAATACAACTGGCTTAGCAAATTTCCCCAGAACTTTATCTAACGCCGTACGAGCTGCCTTTGCAGCAGTAATGCCTCTAGGAATTTGATCAGCTATCGCAACAAATATGTACTCTTTGTCGCCACCTTGCACGTAACCAGCAAGTGAAACTGTTCCGTTTAAGGTTCCAGTTTTTGCTCTAACTAAACCAATGGCCGATGGTGCACTCTTAATAAACCGATCCTGCAATGTGCCGCTTACCCCACCAACAGGTAGCCCACCGTATATAGAGCTGTACTTTTCATTGCTATATGTTTTTAGAAGGAGCTGGCCAATCATTCGAGCCGAAAGTTTATTTGATTTAGAAAGCCCGCTTCCATCTACAGCATTGAAACCTGTTGAATCAACGCCTAAGTCAGCTAAGGTTTTTACGAAAACTTTTTCAATTCCAGTAGCGTTATAGCCAAATCCAGCTCTCATCGATGCATGCATAGCAATTCGATTTCCTAGAGTGTTATCGCTCCAGATCAACATCCAATCCATAATCTTTTGCAACGGCGGTGATTGAAAAGTAGCTATTGGCTCTTTCGCATATAAACGTGTTTCCGCGCTATTAATTTTTAAAAGGCTTACTTCGATATCTCGAGCTTCAAATTGCGTCTTGATGAAGTCGAGATCGACGGTATGCATGCTGGCATACTCGATACGCATAGAAGTTATCGGGCCACCATTGTTGGCATCAAGTTTCTTAAGTGCCGTTTTTACTAACTTAGGAAGGGATACGCGACTCATTTTTGTTGCAACTGAATTGTTTCGTTCCATCCATGGATCGAGCGAGCCAGCAATTATCAAGGTGTTCGGCTCTGAGCCGGTAGAAATTTGCGTGGTAAACCGATGCTCTGGAGTTAAGTAACTTAACAAGGCGGCTGCTGAAACTATTTTTAGCAGGGATGCTGGCTTGCGCAAAGAAGTTGCACTGCTCTCAAAAAGAATTTCCCCAGTTACTGGATCAATCAAAGTCATGCCTGGATTCGCCAGTGCTTTTGAACTAGCTGCGGTCTTTAGAATAGGGCTAATTGCACTGCTCTTTAAGGCTGCTGGAGCACCCGAAGTCATAGCTGCGGTAAGCACAACTAGGACTACGCTGACTGAGAGAATTGATAACGGGCGCAACTTCATGCTGCGAATACTACTTTCTAATTACTGAAGATAGATTAACCCAATGAGCATGCCACCAGCTGAAATAGGTCCGGGCGAATTTTTCCCCGTAGTTGGCGTTGGGCCTCATCCAAAACCATGGCCAACAGGTAATGAATACGACTTAGAGCTTCTTGAGAATGGCGATCGTCGTAACGTCCTCGACAAATACCGTTATTGGTCAGTTGCTGCAATTGTTGCCGACTTAGAGACCAAGCGACATAAATTGCAGATTGCAATTGAAAATTGGCAGCATGATTTAAATATCGGTTCAGTAGTTCGAACTGCAAATGCTTTTAATGTTTCCGCTGTTCATATTGTTGGTAAGCGCGACTGGAATAAGCGCGGAGCCATGGTTACAGATAGATATTTAATGATTGTCCATCATCCAACTGTTGAGGATTTTGGAAATTACTGTCGCGAAGCTGATTTACCAATCATCGGAATTGATAACTTGCCCGGAATTTCGAAACAGCTTGAGTCAACACAATTGCCTGAAAGTTGCGTCTTGCTTTTCGGTCAAGAAGGCGCTGGCATGAGCGAAGAAGCAGTTGAAGTGTGCGAAGTTGTACTAGAAATTAATCAGTATGGATCTACTCGCAGTATGAATGCTTCAGCTGCCGGCGCAATCGCTATGTATCACTGGGCGCTACAACACTTACCAAGACTCTAAGAGTTGTTAGCTTGGCTTTCGGTCTCGTCGGCAAGTGCCTCGCGCACTGATACCAAACGACGATCAACTTCATCAGCCTCAGTATTGCGACCCAAAATTCGCATTACTGCAGCCATGGAAGTCTCAATATCTACGATGAATTCGAAATCTTTAGGCTCTTCATCAGTAGCTACAGTTAAAACTTGATCAAGGGTGTTTAGGCCTTCTTCGTAATTCTCTAACAGCACTTGAGCTTTACCGTATTCAAAAAGTGCGTTATTTGAACGAATATGGTCATGTGCGGTTTCAAAAACATCAAGTGCTTTGCGTGCACGAGTCAAAGCCAAATCGCCTTCGCCTAGCGCAACATGGCAAGACGCAATTTTTTGATCACAACGAGCAACCTGAATAACTTCTTTGTTTCGCTTAAACAGATCGCGCGCTTCGTAGAATGAAACGATCGCCTCACGGAAATTCTTTAGCGAGCGGTGTGCGCAACCAATCAAATAAAGATCGTTTGCAGCGCCATATTCATTTCCGTCAAGTAAATGTTCTTGCGCACATTCATCCATTGTGGAAATTACTTTTTCAAAATTCTTGGAAGCAAACCACCATTCACCCAATGTGCAGGCGAGCTCGAGTGCGATGGAAGATTTATTTGCACGCAAAATTTCTACTGCTTTAGACATAGCTGTTGCGGCTTCTTCCATGCGCTTTAGCTGATTTAAGTTATAACCAATTGCGCTGTACGCCTGTGCAACACCTTCAGAGGGTGCACTTGCACCGAGTTGATCGTAGATATCGCAAGCAGTTTCAGCGAGCGCCAGAGCTTCGTCATATTGGCCACGCGCAAAAATGCGTGCGCTTAATTCGTAATAAGTACTTGCACGTTCTGCGCCTTCAACTTCTGGAATTCGATCCCAGAGCATTTCCTCAGTTACAAGATCTTCTAAGCCTTCGTCATCGCTCATTTGGATTTCCCCAATCGAAGTTCCCTGACCTGCCGAGTGAACGTGACTCTATACGCCCCAGCTGCTCTTTGCCTGTGGGTTTGCCTGCGAAACACCCCAGCTTCCACGCTCATTTTCGGCAGAAAACACCAGTACTGCCTAGAAGATGCAGATGCGAATCATTTGCATTAACATTTCCCCATGCATATTCCTGATGGTTTTCTCGATGTTCAGACTTCGGTCATCTTTACTGGTCTCTCTGCTGCCGGCGTTGCCGTTGCCTTAAAGGGAGCTCGCTCGCAACTGGATGAAAAAACCGCACCACTTGCTGGCCTAACTGCCGTGTTTATCTTCGC
>JBILXJ010000092.1:0-4000 GCA_044378655.1 Candidatus Planktophila sp.
CGGAACTTCAAATTGATCTAGCAGTGATTGATCCCAATTAAGTGTCTCTAAATTCATCAACATGGTGCGACTAGCATTTGTGACATCGGTTAGATGCACACCACCTTGTGCGCCACCAGATAGATTCCAAAGTAGCCAAGAATCAATAGTTCCAAATCGAGCAGTTTGGGCAGCAATCGCTTGCTGTACAGCAGGCACATTAGTTATCAGCCAATTAATTTTGCTGGCTGAAAAATAAGGCGCAATTGCCAAGCCAGTTTTATGGACTATAAGATCTCTTATTTCAGCGCTTAGCGCATCAAGATATGCCGAGGTGCGAGTATCTTGCCAAACGATTGCGTTAGAAAGCGGTTTACCGGTCTGGCTATCCCAAACTACTGTGGTTTCGCGTTGATTTGTAATGCCGATCGCAGCTAGTTGCGAGCCAATGATCCCGGCTTGTTTTAGTGCACCCGTGATTACTTCTTGGGTGCGAGCCCAAATTTCAGCAGCATCGTGTTCAACCCAACCTGCTTGCAGCATTATTTGACGATGCTCTAGTTGATGTTGCCCCACAATTTTGCCAGCTCGATCAAAAATCATGAATCGAGTACTGCTAGTGCCTTGATCTAGGCTGCCGATGAAAGTTGCACTCACATGGCTACCTTAATTCTTTATTTGATTCTTACAACCATCTGTTACGGGTCTAGGCGTAGCGCTCTTAGTCGGAGTTGGAGTTGGCGTAGGTTCGACGCCTTGTAACAAATCAAAGGTAACTGGAAGTTCAGTCGCAGCGTGAGTTTTAGTCTGGTCAGTAAATTGAATTGTGCCAACCCAATTTCCGGCAGTTAAACCTTTTACTGAAAGCGTCCAGAGGCCACTTGCTGCCCGTGTCACTTTTTGGGTTAGCTTTGGTTTATCAATTGCAAGTGGATCAAAAGCAAAGCGCACAGTTCCAGTTACAACTGGTGAACCATCTGGGCGATTTACGCCAACGCTAAATGTGACAGCTTTGCTGGTATCAGTGGCTTTCTGTTTAGAAATTAACATTGTGGTCGCTTCATTAACTGGCATTAAGTCAATCGGATCTGGCACCCAAGTTCCGGCCGTTAAATCTATGAAGTTCTGCGCAGTGCCACGGAAAACATTTAGATCAACGCGGGCACTTGGAACTCCGTATTTAGTACCGATTCCACATGATGAGTATTGCCAAATAATCCATTGCGATTGGCATTCCTTTGAAGTCCAAGAGTGCACATAACATCCAGCAGGCTTTAGGCCAGGCTGATTAATTGGGTCAAATGGATTGATTGAATATTGTGCAAGCCAAAGTGGGTATTTACTTAGCGCTGCACTCTTATTCATCGCACCTTCGAGGAAGCTAGGGTATGAATAGAAAATAGGTTTGCGACCAAGTTTTTCATTGAGAATTTCCATGAATGTCTCTGCCCACAAAGTCACCGAGCTTCTATTCGTATAAGTCGCGCAGCTACCGTTGCTATTTACTTTTACGCAGTTGTTTTCAAGGTCAAGTGCATATGGCAGATCGCGTGCAGTTAAGCCACCGATTGCTGAAACTCGCCAAATTACTTTCTGAGCTTGGGCGGTTGCATCTCTGACAATGGCGGCACGATCTCGCGTGTTTGGTAAAACTGCATAATGGTAAAACCCGGTGTAAATACCAGCAGCTTGGGCAGCTGGGCGATCAATTAGCAAATATTGCAGGGCAAGTGCGTCTGCTTCATCACGAGTATCGGATGCCTTAATCATGGCAAAGCGAATGCCGGCTTCATACATTTTGGTGAAATCAATTAGCTTGCCGTAAGGGTGTTGCCATCTTGAAATATCTACGCCGTGAATACGACCACCTGGCCCAAGTGCTTCAACTGCCATAACTGGCTCTGTTTCCGAAATTTCAGCAGCAGGTTTTACGGTAATTTTCTTGCTAGTCGAGTAAATAACTTTGCTTCCGACTGTTGTCTTAGCACGATATTTCATCACTGAATCTTGTGCAGTTACCACTGTTTCAAGTTTCCAAGTTCCGAGTTTTGTGGTTTTGGTGCTAAATCTAGTATCTGACCAAGTGCCATCAATTTCACTTTGGATCTTTACGGTCACACCAGTTTTCTTTGGCGATAGAGTTCCATAAAAAGTTAAGAGCGGCTCAATTACATTTGGGGTCTGCTTAACAGTCATTGAGAGCCTAGAAGTAGCAGCGCCAGCAGTCGGTAGTGAAATCGTCAGAGCTATTGTCGCTATGCCCACCACTACGGCGATTAATTTATTTTTCATAAGAGAATTATCTCTATCTCGATACCAAGAACCTCTTTGATTACTGATTTAAGAGTTGCAATTTGTCGATCGCGAATTTCAGAATATTCATGGGCCGAGCCGAATTTGCGGCTATCTGAGAAATCCAAGTGAAGAGTTTGGCCATCGAATTCGGCCAGCCGGGCATCAAAGAAAGAGATCCAGGCGATGCGGTCAATTCTTTCGAGCTGATCAAGAACCGAGTTCCATTGTTGACGTAACTCGGCTAGATCCATGCCCGAAATTCTAGTGTCTAGGTGCGCCGATCCACTTGTAGTAGTGGCCGGCTATTAAAACTCTCAGGTTTCTGGTGCGATCTGGGGCTATTGCAAAGTGTCCAGCAATACGCGCAACGATTTGTTCTACCGACTTCTCGCTAACAAATCGAACCCGACCAATCTCAGCATTACTTAAGCCAGTAGCAACCAACCGAAGTGTTTCGATTTGAGTATCTGTCATAGCACCTAAAACTGAGGCAAATGCATTCTCATGCGGTGAACCCTGACTATCCACCCAGACAACCGGGCTCTTAGTTTCGGCAATAGAAATTGAGTTGCGTATTGAGCTTGCGATAACTTCTAAATTACTTATGGATTTCTTGAGAATTATTTGTGAGCCAAGAGGTACATCTTTAGATGCAATACCTAACAAGCGTAGATCTGGGCAAGCTGTTGTAAATACGATTCCCAGTGCTGGGTTTAGTTTTCTTAATTTTTTAACTAAGGTGATTGCTTCTTGCCCATCAAATTGAATATCAATGACTAATACTTCAGGTTGCAGTGATCGAAATAGATTTTCAGCGACCGCTAAATTATTTGCTTCACCAATTACATTTATAGTGTGTAAGCGAAGTGCTGCACTTAGAGTCGCAAGTTCGAATGCGTCATCATTAATTACGAGCACCCGGAAAGTCATACTTAAAAGTAACCGACTTACCTATTCGAGGCTACCCAAATGGTTAGGGGTAGCCCTAGTAAATAGAAATAAAGAATTTAACTATTAAATGAATTGATTAATCGTTTGTGGAATAAATCTCGAAATTTGTGTCGCAGTTATTGGCCCACCATCAGATGCACTTAGTGCCGCGGTGTTATGAATGAAAGCAGCACTTGCAGCGATTCGTGCCAGCGCTGATTCATCATTTAAAATCTCAACTTCATTTGTTGCAACAAGTGCTGCAACTATTCCTGCAAGAACATCGCCAGTTCCTGCAGTGGCTAACCATGGTGTTGCTTTTGGTAGCTCAATTAATTGTTCGCTATCGGCCACAAAAGTGATGGCCCCTTTTAGTAGAACTGTTACTTTCAAGGTATCACTTGCAATCTGTACCCACTTACGTGTATCTCCTTCAACTGCCTCCGCACTTACCTGTAGCCCGCGTGAATTTAGTAATTTGGCGAGCTCGCCAGCGTGGGGAGTAATAAGTGTTGGCTGAGATAGCTGTCCTGCCAAATACAGAGCACCCGCATCTAAAACCGTAGGCATCGTCTGACGTTTAGCCAAGGCAAACCAACGATGGCGTAACCAAGTGGTCAGCAATTTGTATTTCTGATCAGAGATTCCAGAACCTAACAACCAAGCTGAAACTGGGCCGGGTTGAACCACAACTTCTGGGCACGTATGCAAAACAAGATGGGCTAAACCAGAAGAGGAATGAAAGCGAATCATGCCAACGCCAGTTGCAGAAGCGGCTGCGGTAGAAAGCACGGCA
>JBILXJ010000093.1:0-3953 GCA_044378655.1 Candidatus Planktophila sp.
ATTGCGGGTCGCGGATTCCAGCGTGATAACGCACCATTTGTACCTATCGCCTACAACATTGCGTGGGCCAATCGCCACGAAGAAAAAGTTAAGTATGAAAAGTGGTTCAAAGCAGCTTCAGCTGGTGGCGTCAATGTTGCTCGCGTGTGGATGGCTGCATGGGATATGGGAATCGAATGGATTGATACCGGTCTTGGCGATTACACAAAGCGCCTGGGTAACGCATGGGCTCTAGATCAAGTGTTTGAAATCGGGGCTAAATACGATGTTTCAATCGATCTAGTTCTAATCAATCATGGAGCGTTTAGCGAATCAACAAACCCAGAATGGTTTGGCAACCCTTACAACGCAGAAAATGGCGGGCCCCTAAAGAGCCCCGCAGAGTTTGCAACAAATGAAACCGCAAAGAAGTTTTGGGAACGCAGATTGCGCTATATCGCTGCGCGTTACTCCGCATCCCCAGCTCTCTTTACTTGGGAATGGTGGAATGAAGTTAACTTCACTCCTATCCCAGAACCTGACCTAACTACCTGGATGATTTCATCGAAGAAGGCTCTTTACACTTGGGATCCATATAAGCACATCACAACTACATCATGGTCATCTGCTGCAAGTGTAAGAGACTGGTCTCCAGTAGATTTTGTTTCAACTCATGTTTACGATGGCAGTGATCCGATTAAGTCTCTTCGAAATCAATTTGAAGCGATTAGCAAAGCGATTCCAGATAAACCACTTTTGGTTGCTGAAATGGGATCAGGTACTACCAGCGAAGATCCGTTCTCTGATCCCAAGGGATTGCACCTACACAATTGTCAGTGGGCCGGACTATTTGTCGGATTTGGCGCACCAGCCGCGTACTGGTGGTGGGACACCTATGTCGATCCATTGAAGCTTTGGTCAATCACAACTGGAATGAAGAAGTTAATCGCTGGGACTGATCCGGTAAGCATGACCCCGGAAGAAATCCTGGGACCGCTTCGTACAACAGCGCTTCTCCTCAAATCACCTGACGTAACGCTCGGCTGGATTCGTCATAACGACTATCAACTCAGTGCAAAATCTTCCTTGCTTCTGGAGGCCGCGATTAAAGCGCTGAAAACCAAGAAGCCGATGCAGACTAAGTTTGCAGATCCAGTCGTTAAGGCAACTTCCATAAAAGTCCCAGTAACCGTTACGGGTAATTATGTAGTTAAGTTCATGGAGACTAAGAGCGGGAAGGCTATCTCCAATGTTAAAGTATCAACCGCTACAACGACTTTGAAGTTTATCGTTCCACAATTCACCGGAGACATTGCTTTCCGAATCGAGAAAGGTGTTTCTTAAATGAATACCAACCTCGACAACCGCACCCCCATGGCTCATCCAACATTGGCCGATGTTGCAGCGATTGCGGGCGTGAGTATCAAGACTGCCTCTCGCGTTCTAAATGGTTCGGCAAATGTTTCACCTGATACCGAAGAAAAAGTGAAGAAAGCAGTCGGTTTAGTTGGTTATCGTTCTAATCGAATTGCTCGCGAACTTCGTGGTGGATCACTTAGCAACATCATTGGAATGGTGATCTCTGACTTAGCTAACCCTTTCTATGCTGGTCTCGCCGCCGGTGCTGAAGAAACATTAAGCAAAGCTGGCTTTGAATTGATTCTGGCGACTGCTCGCGATAACGGTGATCGCGAGAAAGTTCTCATTGAGTCATTACTCGAGCGTCGTGTACGTGGATTGATAATCGTTCCGTCAGGTGAGGATTATTCATATCTACATATCGAACGTCGTCGCGGTTTTAGTTTCGTTTTCGTTGACCGACCAGCGCCTTATCTAGATGCTGACACGGTGTTGGTAGATAACCAAGGCGGAATCAATGCGTGCGTTGATAAGTTGCTTTCGCTTGGGTGCAAACGAATCGCGTTGATCGCAGATACCCCTGCTATTTGGACCGCGGCTGAGCGCATCGAGGGGTTCAAAAAGGCGATCGTGACTCGCAAATTGGATTCCGATAACTCATTGATTATTAGCGGCGTTCATACCTCGATCGAGGCAGAGCAAGCTACCCGAGAACTATTGAGTCAACGCAAAAAGGTTGACGGAATCATCGCCGCAAACGATCTAATTGCTTTCGGTGTCGGACAAGTTAAGTCTCATCTAAATTCAAACTTACAGGTCGTTAGTTTTGACGAGTTCCCTTCAGCGGCGCTTATGGGTGTTCATACGTTAAACCATGATCCGCAGCGTTTAGGCAGATTGACAGCTGATGTAATTTTGAAGCGAATGAATGAACCAACTGCGGATAATTATCAAAGTGCCGTTATGAAGGTCGCCATCAATGAAGAGATTCAAGGTTTGGCATGAGTAACCGATTAGCTTTAGGTGTCGATGTCGGCGGAACTAAGATCGCTATTGCATTAGTTGACGGCAAGCTAGGCGTATCTGAGCGAATCGATGTGCCAAGTTTTGCTACTGACGGCTTTGAGTTATGGGGTCGCATTGCTGATGCCACCAAGGAAATTCTGAGCAAAGCTGATACTGAAGTTGTCGGAATTGGAATTGGGTCTGCTGGTCCGATTTATCCAAATCCCGGAACTGTCAGTCCAGTAAATATTCCAGTTTGGCGAGATTTCCCGTTGGTTGAATGTTTCCGTGATGTTTTTCAGATTGAACGAGTATCACTTCACGGTGATGCAATGGCCCTTGCGCATGCCGAACACAAAATTGGTGCCGGGGTCGGTTCACGAAACATGCTCGGTATCGTTGTTTCAACTGGTATTGGTGGCGGCTTAATTCTTGACAATCAATTATTCGAAGGTGAAACCGGAAACACCAGCTACTTTGGCCATAGTTCGATTAACTTCCAAGGCAAACTCTGCGTCTGTGGCCGCACTGGTTGTGTTGAGACATATGCCAGTGGACCAAACATGGTCGAGCTAGCCAAGGAATTAGGTTGGCAAGGCACTAGTGATTCATTTATTGAGGTGGCTGCATCGGCTCGGGCCGGAGATGCATTCGCACTGCAAGCTATCGAAACTGGCTCGAAAGCCCTGGCTGTAGGTTTAGTAAATTTTGTGGGCAGTCTAGATATTGGGCATATCGTGATCGGTGGCGGCGTGGCCCAAGCGGGCGATATTTACTGGAATCCATTGCTGAAACACATTCGTGCCGAAGCTGAGTTCTATGGATTCCTGCGTGATTTAAAAGTCTCCCCTGCCAAACTAACAACAGATGCTGGCCTAATCGGTGCAGCTTTAGGCGTTCTCTAATCTTGAATTAGAGAATTAGAATCGAAAGGTAACTATGTCACTCGAAAAGTCTGACCGCCCTTGGGGAAGCTATGAAGTACTAGGCGAATTCCCAACTTATAAAGTGAAGACGATCCGCGTAAAGCCGGGCGGTCGCCTTAGTTATCAACGTCATGCCAAGCGAGCTGAGCATTGGTTTATTGTCGCCGGTAATCCTGAAGTAACTGTCGATGGCGAAATTCGTAATATTGGGCCGGGCGATTCAGTGCAATTCGCAATTGGTGTTTTACACCGTATTGCAAACCCTGGTACCACCGATGTAATTTTTGTTGAAGTTCAGACTGGAACCTATTTTGGCGAAGATGACATTGAACGCGTTGAAGATGATTACGGTCGTTAATCCATGAACTCAAAAACTAAACTTGCTGCTAATTGGACGCTAAAGCTATCCCCCAAATCTGACGCTTGGGATATTTCTCCAGTTAAAGACCAACATAACGTTTGGCGTAATGATCCTTCAGGCATTACTCGAATCACGCTACCCGATTCAATTCCGGCGACTGTGCCTGGCTGCATTCATACCGACTTAATGGCAGCCGGGATAATTAAAGATATTTCCATCGATGGCAAAGAACAAGATCAATTCTGGATCTGGAAGACCGATAGCCAATATTCAACCTTGATCAAGCAGGATTCCTCGCCCACTGAAAAGCATCTGGTGTTTCA
>JBILXJ010000094.1:0-3944 GCA_044378655.1 Candidatus Planktophila sp.
TACAAACTGCACTTGATGCTGCTGAGGCCGCGCAAGGAAAGTAAGTATTAAATAGCCAATTTGGTTATTACTGCTGCAACGCTTACGATTAGGGCAACCGACGCGGGGTGGAGCAGCTCGGTAGCTCGCTGGGCTCATAACCCAGAGGTCGTAGGTTCAAATCCTGCCCCCGCTACTAACGTGAAGTGCCTTTATAGATACCAATCTATGAGGGCACTTTTCTGTATCTAGCGCTTTGCCGGGCTATCTGATGCGAAGTGAATTGGTAACTACAAATACAGAGCTAAGTGCCATAGCGGCTGCGGCATACATTGGGTTTAGCAAGCCAGCTGCGGCAATCGGAATACCAATTACGTTATAGGCAAATGCCCAAGTTAAATTTCCTTTAATAATCTTGATGGTGCTATCTGACAACTGCAGTGCTGCAATTGCGGCGTTTAGATCTGGTCGCATCAAAGTTATATCAGCAGCTGCAATCGCAGTATCGGTGCCAGTGCCCATAGCCATGCTCAAATCAGCAGCAGCAAGGGCCGCAGCATCATTAATACCGTCACCAATCATCAAAACTTTATGTCCCTTGCTCTGCAAATTAGTAATTGCTACTAACTTACTTTCAGGTGAAGCTGCAGCTGTCACTTGGCTGATATCAATTCCAACCTTTAGTGCAACTGCGTGAGCAACACCTGGTGAATCTCCAGTTACCAACCAAGGCGAGATGCCCATCTCTTTGAATTTAGAAATAGTCGCAGCGGCATCAGATTTAATTTCATCTCCGACTGAAAAAACCGCTAACGCGATGCCATCCCAAGCCATTACCGAGACTGTAAGAGCTTGCGCCTGTGCTGCGCTAACAGCTGCTTGGATATCAGGATGGAATTCAACACTGCTATGAGCTACTGCAGCCGGAGAACCAATTAAAACAACAGGCGAGTGCACTCCAAGATTAACGCGCCCAGCTGCACCGTTGCCTGGAGAAACCGAGTAATCAGTAACTGTGGTTGCCTTAATTCCTTGTGCTGCAATGTATTCGGCAATTGCTTGACCAACTGGGTGCGTATTCTGGCTTTCAATTGAGAGTGCAGATGACAAGATCGTGGCTTCTTTAATCAATTCTGGATAAATCTGCGCTAATTGTGAAGCTGCACCCATTGAAACTGTGGCAGTACTAACTTTCATCTGGCCAGTAGTTAAAGTGCCAGTTTTATCGAGTAATACTCGATCAATTCCGCGGGCTGCTTCTAGAGCGCTAGGGGCTGAAATCACTATTCCACGCTGGGCGCCGCGACCAGATGCCACCATCAGCGCAACCGGAGTCGCTAAACCGAGGGCACAAGGACAGGCGATAACTAATACTGCAATACCGGTTGCGATCGCATTAGTTAGTTGAGAGTCATATAAATACCAAGCAAAGCCGGTCGCGATTGCGACCAGAGTTACCACAGGTACAAAAATTGAACTTATTTTGTTTACCCGAGTTTGAATAGGGGAGCGGCCACCTTGTGCCGCGAGCACCATTGCAGTGATTCGAGCTAATTCGGTATCGCCACCAATTCGAGTCGCTTTCACAATAATGCGACCGTTGTGATTAACTGTTGCACCAATAACTTTCGATCCAGGTTTAACTTCAATTGGAAGTGACTCACCTGTAATCATTGAGTTATCAACTGAACTATTTCCGGAGATTATTTCGCCATCGGTTGCAATACGTTCACCTGGCTTCACTAAGAATTCATCGCCTACTTGCAGATTAGCAATTGGAATGATTACTTCTTGACCAGAGCGAATAACTGTTACTTCTTTGCTACCAAGTTTAAGCAATGATTGCAGTGCGCTTCCGGCATTAGCTTTTGCGCGAGCTTCTAGATATCGACCAAGAATTACAAAGAGCAGAACGCCAGCTGCAACTTCGGTATAAACATCACCATTCCCAGTTGAGTTGGCATAAATTGACCAACCAAAGGCGGCGAGTGAACCTAGAGAAACCAGGTTATCCATCGTCAAAGCACCATGACGTTTTGGATTAACAAAGATCAAGAAGTTATTAAAAGCGGCTCGGTGAATTGGAAATGCCACCAGAAGAATCAACGGAGCAGTTAAACCAATTGCAACCCACGCGGTTGGTGAATAAAGCGGATGAGGTACGCCAAATGCATCTAATTGATCATGAATGAACATATCGATTGGGTGATGCCAACTCATGACCATTGAAATAGCGATCGCTGGTACGGCTGTGAGAATCGAAAGCGCTAAAGCCAGCCCAGAACGCTTGCTATGGAGGGCTAATTGCGACGGATCAGAGACCAAAGTCGCCGAGTAGCCAGCACTTTTGATAGCTGCAATCAAAGTTTTTACCGCGACGCTGTCGTCAGCATTTACATGAACAGATTCGGTCGCAAAGCTAACTGTTGCTTTCACGCTAGGAATTGAATTTAGGGCACCCTCAATACTGTTTACGCAAGAGGAACATGACATCCCATTTACTTTGAAGGTGTAGATCAATTTAGCGCCGCCATAACTGTTGAGTGAAGCAAAGTGTTTGTAGAAATTCCGCTACCGCCAAATGGACCAACTTCGCCAGTTAGATTTGAAAATGTGCCGCCGGCTTCGCGCACAATTACATCGAGAGCTACCATATCCCAAAGTGCAAGTGATGGTTCGGCTGCAATATCAACTGCACCTTCGGCAACTAACATGTGCGACCAAAAATCGCCATAACCTCTAGAACGCGTGCAGTCAGCAATTAAATTATGGAATTTAGGTAAGCGATCGCCCCAGCCTTGAAAATCCGAGTAGGCAATTGATGCGTTTGCGATTTCGGAAACTTTCGAAACTGAGATTCGGCGAGGTGTGCCCCCACTTAAAGAAGTAAATGCGCCATTGCCAGCACTGGCAAACCAACGTCGGTTTAAAGCAGGTGCACTTACGACACCAACTATTACTTTCTCACTGCCATCGGTTTGTCGTTCAACTAACCCAATGAGCGTTGCCCAAGTTGGAACTCCGCGCATAAAGTTCTTAGTGCCATCAATTGGATCGATTACCCAATAACGTGCAGCCTCTTTGTGTTCGTTTCCAAACTCTTCACCAACTAGGCCATCGGTTGGTCGCTCTTTGGCTAAATGTTTGCGCAACGCTTCTTCGGTAGCTTTATCGGCATCAGTAACTGGGGTGCTATCAGGTTTGGTTGAGACAACTAAATCTTGAGCCAAATAGCGGGCCATCGAAATTTCATCGGCCAGAGCCGCCAGCTCGAGGGCAAGCTGTAAATCGGATTCAAGTGAGTATTTGGCGCTCATAATGAGCCTAATTCTATTGCTCGAGCTCAACCTTCGGGGCATCTAAAAGAGAGCGCAAGCTTGCAACTCTTGCTGCGCGTACCTCATCTAATACGCCATCTGGTGCTGCCCAAATATCTAACTGGCAACCAGCGCCGTGATGAGCGCAATTGGTCATGCAGGTGGCTGCAATTGGACTTAAATCTTCAAACGCGGCAACGATGCGATTGGGGTCAATATGTGAAAGACCAAATGCGCGAATTCCGGGGGTATCGATTACCCAACCGATGGCACCAACGTGAGCCGGAGAAAATAATGGCAACGCAACAGCGCTCGAAGAAGTGTGGCGTCCTCGGCCAGAGACATCGTTGATTACGCCAGTGGCGCGATCTGCTTCGGGAACAATTGCGTTAATCAAAGTTGATTTACCAACACCAGAGTGACCAACTAAAACCGAAATTTTTCCAGTCAACATTTCATGCAATCTTTGCAGATCAGCTTTTTTGCTTTCAGTCTTAATCGCCGTTGTCAGAATCTTCACACCGAGAGTTTTGTACTCTTCCATAAACTCTGGAATCTGGCCTAGATCTGTTTTAGTCACCAAAATGATTGGCGCGATACCTTCATTAAAAGCGCTGACCAAGAACCGGTCAATTAAACCGCGACGCG
>JBILXJ010000095.1:0-3869 GCA_044378655.1 Candidatus Planktophila sp.
GAACCAATTAACTTGATCTTTAAGCCAGAGAAATCAATGGTGCCCATCCAGTGCGGACGATCTTTAGATTCAGCTGCCACGTCAATTCGGGAAACAAAGTTTTCATAGCCAGCAAAGATCACCATCAAAATTAAATTTGCGAGCAGCGTTAAATCAAGCAGCGCTAAAAGTTCGAGGGTAAAGGTCTGAGCAGTAGCCTCGCCGATGTGTTGAGTGATGTGATAAAACTCGACGACAAAGCGCCAGCAAAGCAGTACTAATGCGCCTACTAGGCCTAGGTATAACGGGGCCAATAGAAAACGGGCACGGAATAAGGTAACTTCAATAGCGTGCGTTAATTTACTCATGCCTTAAGTTTAACCCTCAATAAGCAAAGTAGCGGCTAACCATTCTTCTTCGCGCGAGAGTTTCTCGCTTTGCAGATCCGTCAATTCAGCCGTAATCGCGACCAAGCGATTGGCATCATATTCAGCGGTATTTTGCTCGTTGATTAAGGCCGCAATCTTTTCTTCTAACTTGGCAATCTGGCGTTCGATGCGTGCCAAATCTTTTTTAGCCTGGCGCTGTTCGGCCGCCGAAGACGTTGATTTGTTTTCTTTCTTAGCCGCAGAGCCTGAAATAGCTCTTTCGCGTAACTCTAAATATTGATCGACGCCGCGTGGCAAATCAAGTAACTTCTTATCACCAAGCAAACCAACGAAGCGATCGCATACCCGCTCTAAGAAATATCTATCGTGCGAAATAATTAAAAGAGTGCCGGCATAGCTATCTAGTAAATCTTCTAACTCAGTCAAGATCTCGATATCGAAATCATTGGTTGGCTCATCAAGCATTAAAACGTTAGGGCTCTCCATCAGCAATCGAGTCAACTGCAAACGTCTTTTCTCGCCACCAGATAAATCGCCAACTGGAGTCCACTGTGAATCTCGATCAAAACCTAAGCGTTCACAGAGTTGTGATGCCGAAAGTGTGCGACCTTTACCAAGGTCAATATGCGAAGCAACTTTTTCGACTGCTTCAAGTACACGCCAAGTTGGATCGAGCTCTGCTAGATGCTGAGTTAAGAATGCTGCTTTTACCGTCACGCCGGTAACTAACTTTCCGGCGCTGGGTTGGATTTCGCCAGCTAAGGTGCGCATTAAAGTGGTTTTGCCAGCACCGTTTATGCCAACAATGCCAATTCGATCGCCTGGGCCGACATTCCAATAAAGATCATCAATTAACTCTTTATCGCCCGCTCGAACTTGTAGATGATGCGCTTCGTAAACAGTGTTGCCCAATCGGTTCTGCGCAAATTTCAACAACTCGGTGGTATCACGTGGGGCTGGTTCGGCAGAAATCAATTCGTTGGCAGCATCAACTCTAAATTTCGGTTTAGTTGTTCGAGCTGGTGCACCACGTCGTAACCAAGCTAATTCTTTACGAATCAACATATTGCGACGCTGATCTAGTACTGATGCTTGGCGCGAGCGTTCAGCTTTAGCCAATACGAAAGCTGAATAACCGCCGTCATATTCTTCGACTTTTCCGCCAACGACTTCCCAGGTGCGATCAGTTACTTCATCTAGAAACCAACGATCGTGCGTTACAACTGTCACTGCAATGTTTTTACGATTCTTTAAATGATTCGCTAACCAAGCCACGCCTTCAACATCTAAATGGTTAGTTGGCTCATCAAGTAAAATCAAATCAAGATCATCAATTAATAACTTAGCTAATCCAACACGACGTCTTTCGCCACCAGATAAAGAGAGAAATGTTCGTTCGAATAAATGATCATCAAAGCCGCCGAATAGACCGGTGAAAACTTCGCGGACACCAGCATCGCTAGCCCATTCATGTTTTGCTTTATCGCCTAAAACAACATCTCGAACCGTTGCAGCCTTATCAGCAATATCGACTTGATTCAGCATTCCGAGTTTGACTGAGTTGCTCTTGGTTACTCGACCTGAATCTGGTTGCTCGATACCGGCGATCAATTTCATTAGCGTGCTCTTGCCGGCACCATTTCGGCCAACAATTCCGATGCGTTCGCCCTCGGCAACACCTAGCGAAACTCCGACTAGGAGCGCTTTGATATCAAAGGCTTTGTTTACGCTTTCGACGTTAACAAGATTGCGTGCCATAGGGGGAAAGCGTACCTTTACCGCATGAAGGTTACTGACCGAGAATATGCATTGGCACTAGATGCCACAGACCCATTACGCCATTTCAAAGAGCGTTATGTAATTACCGACCCAGATATGTGTTATCTAGATGGAAATTCACTGGGCCGTTTGCCACATGACACTGTTAAAGCGGTTAATGATTTTCTAACTAAGGAATGGGGCCCTGAGGTTGTAAATGGCTGGGGCCATTGGGTTGATGAAGCCCAGCCAACCGGTGACTTAATCGGTCGCGCAACCCTTGGTGCTGCTGCGGGTCAGGTTCTTGCTTGCGATACAACTTCGGTTAATTTCTACCAACTTTGTTTAGCTGCTATTCATGCTCGCCCGGGCCGTAAAACAATTATTACTGATGCCGCCAATTTTCCAACCGATCGATACATTCTCGATGGCATCGCTAAACAATTTGATCTAAATTTAGTAATCATCGATAACGAAAATCCTAAAATTGCCGACAATGAATTAATCACGGTTGATGTTTTAAAGCCTTATCTTTCTGACGATGTTGCGCTTGTAACGCTTGAAGTAATTCAATATCGATCAGGTGCGCGCAACGACATTAAATCTTTAACTGATTTAGTTCGTAGCTACGGGGCGTTTTTACTTTGGGATGCAAGCCACGCAGTTGGTGCAATTGAAATGAACTTTGATGCCAATGGCGTAGATATCGCAGTTGGTTGCACATATAAGTACGGCAACTCTGGCCCAGGTGCACCTGCTTGGTTGTATGTGAACAAGCGTGTACAAGCTGAACTACAAGTACCGATTCAAGGTTGGTTTTCCCAAGGAGATCAATTTGGAATGGGTCCGGTTTTTGAACGAGCTGAAGGAATTCGTGGTTTTCAAATTGCTAGTCCATCTTTAATCGGATTACGTTGCATTAAAAGTGCGTTCTCGATTATTGAAGAAGCTGGCATGACTGAGATTTCGCATAAGTGTGCAACCGGTACTCAAATGATGATTGAGCTATACGACGCTTGGTTGGCTGACCTTGGCTTCACATTGCTAACTTCTAGGGATGCAAATGAACGTGGTGGTCACATCTCGATCGGTCACCCAGATGCAGCTCGAATCTGCGTCGCGCTTCGCCAGTTCGCCAACGTGATTCCCGACTATCGCACTCCAGATTCAATTCGCCTAGCTATTTCGCCACTGCCTACCTCTTATGTGGAAATTTGGGATGGTTTTCAGCGGATTCGAGATCTAGTAACTACTCGCCAATATGAAAAGATCGAAAAGTCAGATTCGAGAGTTACATGAAAAATGAGCAAGTAGATCCAGCCCTTACCTACACTTCTTATTTAGCAGTAGATGAACTACTAAGATTGCAAAGGCCGCTCTCAGATGGCCCAGAACATGATGAGATGCTGTTTATTGTTATTCATCAAAGTTACGAACTTTGGTTTAAACAATTAATTCATGAGTTTTTAGCTGCGCAAGTTGCCTTAGAGGCTGGCGATACCCACCGTTCACTTGCTCTGCTTGGTCGCATTCGCACAATCATGAAAGTTTGCGTTGCCCAGATTGATATTCTCGAAACAATGACCCCGCTACAGTTCAATAGTTTCCGTTCTTATCTCTCTTCATCTAGCGGTTTCCAATCAGCTCAATTTAGAAAAGTAGAAGCGATTCTTGGTCGTCGCGATAGTGCAATGGCCGGACATCTTCCAGCAAATGTGCAGAGTGATATTTCAGAAATTACTA
>JBILXJ010000096.1:0-3841 GCA_044378655.1 Candidatus Planktophila sp.
ATGGTGCCATGCCAGGTGGATCACTTAGTGCAGCACAGACTGCTCTTTATTTTGTTGGCGCTCCAGTTGCCAGCTTTCTTCTGATATCTCTTATTGTTTATGCACTAACTGGTGAGCGCAAAGAAAAGACCGAGTCTAAAAAAGACTCGGTCTTAACTCATATCGAATAGATATTACTTATCGGCAGCACGTGCTTTCAGTGCGCGAGTCATTGCATCTCGTCCTTCAGCAACCGTACGGCGCATCGCATGCGATGCATCCTTGCCGGTTACTTCTAACCAGTGCTCAGCTTTCTTAACAGTCTCTTCGCTAATTACCCAACTTGGGAACAATAAAGTCGCAGTGGCTTCAGCGATTTCATAGCCCTTGGTTTCCCAAACTTCGAGAATTGATGCGAAGTACTTATCAACGAATGGCACCAATAGTTCGCGATGAATTGCCAAGTTAAATCCACGACAGGTATAGGCGTGGATTGTGTTCGACAAGTTATCGACAGTGACTGCTTTGAAGGCAGCAGCTTTAGAGTCCGCGTTCGGAAGAGCTGCATGAGCCATGGCTGCATATTGCATACCGTGTGCGGTCTTATCTTTTGCAGCCTCTGCGTCGATATCGGCTGCGCTAAAGATTCCGCGCTTTACGCCACAGATAAATACGAACCAGCGAAGATCGGCATCAACAGTTAGACCGTTGATGGAGCCGTTAAGAATCGCCTTAATTTTTTCGTATTGCGCAGGAGTGTAAGCAAAGTCAGCAAATGACTTGGCATACTGCAGTTGATGATCGCTACCAGGTGCCGCGTTATCTAAGAACTTCTCAAACGCGTTAGCTGCTTGTTCGCGTAGTTTCTCGCGATTGGTATCTGAGGCATATGACCAAATAGCACCATCAATCTGCATAACAGTCATGGTCACTGTTGTAATGTCGGTTTCGCCAGCAAGTGCGTTAAGAGCGATAGTCACATAATCACTTGCTGCTAGCTCACCATCGCGAGTTGAATCCCAAAGAGATGCCCAGATTAATCCGCGTGATAGCGAATCATCTAGCTTTCCTAGGTGAGATTTCATAGTTGCAATGCTGCGATCATCGAAGCGCAACTTGGCATATGTCTGATCGCCATCGTTGATTAGAACTAGGTCAGCCGTCTTCTCGCCGGCTAATTCAGTAACTTCGGTAAGTGCGCCAGCAATATCTAACTCAACATTCTTGCGGCGCGAAAGCTTGTCGCCATTAATATCGTAAAGACCAACCTTTAAGCGGTGGGGGCGAAGTTCAGTTGACCCAACTGGCATGGTTGGTGCAAGTTGCTTAACTTTGACTGACTTATAAACATCGCCATCGATTTCAAGCACTGGGCTCAAAGTATTAACGCCTGCGGTGCGCAACCAAGTACGAACCCACTCAGTTAAGTCGCGGCCACTGGCAGCTTCAAGCTGGACAATTAGATCGTTAAGAGTGGTGTTTTGATAGGCATGCTTAGCAAAGTACTTACGAAGAGCTGCGATGAAATTATCGCGACCAATGTGAGCAACTAATTGCTGCAGCACTGAAGCGCCTTTGGCATATGAAATACCGTCAAAGTTTGTGCGAACTGCATCGAGATCTTCCATCTCAACTGCAATCGGGTGAGTCGATGACAATTGATCTTGGCGGTATGCCCAGTTTTTACGGCTTGAGTTAAATTCAGTCCAAGCATGAGTCCACTTAGTTGATTCGCTGACTGCCAAATATGAAGCCCACTCAGCGAATGATTCGTTAAGCCATAAATCTTCCCACCAAGCCATAGTGACTAGATCGCCGAACCACATGTGCGCCATCTCGTGATGGATAGTCGAAGCGCGGCTTACGTAGTTGCGCTCGGTTACCTTGCTGCGGAAAATCAAAACATCTTCGTGGAAAGTTACACAACCAACGTTTTCCATTGCGCCCCAGTTGTATTCAGCAACTGCGATTTGGTCGTACTTACCAAATGGATATGCCAGGCCGAATGTCTCTTCGAAGTAAGCAAAACCTTGCTTAGTAACTTCGAAGATGTTTTCAGCATCGACATGCTTAAAGAAAGATTTACGAGCATAGATACCAAGTGGAATTGTCTTCTCACCTTTGTATTCATCATGCACGCTCTGGTAGGCACCAGCCACAATTGCAGTTACATAGGTTGCAATTACTTGAGACTCAGCAAACTGCAGGAACTTCTTATCGCCATCTAGCTCTTTAGTCGCTTCAACACCGTAGTTTGAAATTACTTCCCAATGCTTTGGCGTAATTGTGCTGATCTTGAAAGTTGCTTTTTGATCAGGTTGATCAAAACAGGCATACATACGACGAGCATCGCCAGTTTCGAACTGGGTGTATAGATAAACCTCGTTATCGGCTGGGTCAACGAAACGGTGTAAGCCTTCGCCGGAATTTGAATAAACACCATCGTGTTCGATTTCAAGCACGTTGTCAGCCGCAATTGCCGGCAAGTACACAGTCTCGCCATCGAACTTCGGATCAAACTCAACGCCATTTAGTTTGGCGGAGTAAACCTTTGATCCAACGCAGTCAATGAATGTTGTCGCACCAGGCTTTAGACCGGCGAACTTAACTGTGGTCTTTACCCGAAAATTCTCGGCACCAGTAGTTAGGTCTAAGTCGATCGCATAACTTGCGACCTTCAAGATGGCTGAACGTTCAGCTGCTTCAAGTTGGGTGATATTCGTACCTGGCACGAGGACTCCTTATTAATAGCCAAACTGGGTGCATTGGCGCCCGATTGGGGTTCGCAATCTAAGCATGAAAGAGTGCTCTAGTGGAAAGCAGAGCGGTCAGGTCATACAAATTACGCGGGCGTCGGATTACCGAGGGCCAGCAAGAGGCTTGGGATCGCCTATGGCCTATTTTCGGTATTGAATTTTCTGAGAAAAAAATAAATCTGGCCGAGTTATTTCCAGATTCAAAACGTGTAATTATGGAGATTGGTTTCGGCATGGGCGAGGCCACAGCCCAGATTGCAGCGGCTGACCCCACCACAGGTTATTTAGCGGTGGAAGTTCATCGCCCCGGCATCGGCAAATTACTTTCACGAATCGAAGAAGGCGCGCTTAAAAATGTTCGTACCATTGAAGGCGATGCCTTTGAAGTTTTCGAGCAGATGATCGCCGATAGCTCACTAGATGGCGTGCACTTATTCTTTCCTGACCCATGGCCAAAGGCACGACATTTCAAACGTCGAATTGTCAATCAAGAATTTATCGCAGCAGTTGCAACGAAGTTAAAGCCCGGTGCTTTCTTTCATATAGCAACTGATTGGCAGCCTTATGCAGAATGGATTGCCGAAGAATTTACTAAACAAACTTTCTTTACCGGGGGAGAAGTCGAGCGCCCTGATTGGCGACCACTAACTCGTTTTGAAGATCAGGGAATAAATAAAGAGCACCCAGTTGCTGACTTTAGATTTATTAAGAAGTAATTACTTAATCTCACCAGTTATCTCGAAGTTGCTCATTTGATTAATGCGGCGAATATGTCGCTCATCGCCACTAAATGGTGTGGCCAGGAAAGCATCGATAAATGATTGGCAATCTTCAATTGAATGTAGACGGCCACCAACAGAAATCACATTTGCATTGTTATGTTCGCGAGCAAGCTTGGCGGTCTCTAAACTCCATACCAGCGCTGCACGAACGCCTTTAACTTTGTTGGCCGCCATTTGCTCACCATTGCCCGAACCACCAATGACAATGCCAAAAGAGCTTGGCTCAGCAGCCGTTGCCTGTGCAGCCGGAATACAAAAGACTGGGTAATCATCAAGTGCGTCATATTCAAACGGGCCGTGATCTTTTACTTCATGTCCTTTGCC
>JBILXJ010000097.1:0-3784 GCA_044378655.1 Candidatus Planktophila sp.
CGGCGATCAATTTCTTAACTTGCTTCTGGGTCTTTCCGCAGAAAGAACACTTGAGCAGGTCGCTGGTTTCGCCGATGCGAGTCATGATTCTCCTTTAGCAGGGGCGGGGAGGTCCCCTTGCGTATGGGTGAAGCCTAATTTCTTAGACAGAATCTCGCCTGACTTTTCGCGCTTGATCTTGTTCGCTCTTAGAGATCATTGTTTTGGGCGGCATCTTCATATCGCGCACCCCAGGAATGCGCATTATCGATAGCCCCATCAGAACATGAAAAATCGAAGCGCCGATTAATAGATTTCGCTCACCGAAGAAATTAGCAGCAGGGCCGACTAAGGCCATACCCAATGGCATCAAGGCAGTCGAACCCATGTGATCGATTGAGAAAACTCGCCCCTGTAAATGTGGCGGAACTTCGCGTTGTATCGCTGTGGACCACCAAGCTTCCCATGGGCCAACTGAGAGTCCGGCGATTAAGTAGGCAATCACGATGAAGGTGCCTGAAATCGGAAATGCCAGAGCTAGGGGCGCAACAATTACCAGCATCCAGACCAAAATTGATACGTGGCCTTCATGCTTAACCTTTACCTTCACACAAATAATCGCCGAAACAATGCTACCTAGCGAAAATGCTGCAGCTGATAATGCAAAAGGCGTGTTCGAATCAAATTCACGCTTGGTGATAATTGGCAATAAAACAACTTCGGCGGCTAGCACCACCATCAGTTGAAATGAAACCATGAAAATCATGGCCCCGATCCAGGGAATTTCAATAACTGTTCGCAGCCCTTCGCGCATTTCAGTGAAGAAAGTTTCACGTTCTTTAGGTTCACTCTTGATCTCTTCTTTAACTTTATTAAGAAAGTAAGTACCGAGGGCAAAAGCGAAAGCTGTAAACAAGAAAGTTAAGCGTCCACCGATTAGATATACCGATACTCCCCCAATGCCGGGGCCAATAATCGTTGAAGTACGCACCACGATATTGCGAGCAACATTTGCCGCTGGCAATTTTTCATCAGGAACCAAGCTAGGCATGATCGCACCAGCTGCAGCCGCACCAAAGGCATCGCCAACACCCATCAGAAATACCGCTAAGCCTAAGAAGATGTGCGGAGTAGCTGGCCCAGATAAGAAGACCATCGATAAGACAATTGCTGCTCGTGCTAAATCTGAAGCAATCATTACTTGTTTACGCGGTAACCGATCAGTCCAGACACCAGCAAATGGGGCTCCGATAACGGATGCGAGAATTCGAGAACCAAGAATCAAACCAAGAGTTGTTGCGCTGCCACCTTGATCAATAACGGTGACTGCAAGTGCAATTGGAAAAGCTGATGCTCCCAAAACAAAGATTGTCGTGGAAACCCAAAAGAGACGGTATCCCGGATACGACCAAAGGGATCCCGTCTCAGTTAGTTTTGCAATCTTGCTTTTTAATCCTGTAAACACATTGCCTAACCTATTACATGCGCTTGCAATAAACCTACTTACTTACGCTTGTGGCTTTGCCTTACGACTCTCAAGTACTTGATCGATTAGACCGTACTCAACAGCTTCGGCAGCAGTAAGAATCTTGTCACGTTCAACATCGGCCGTAACTTCAGCGATGGTTTTATTTGAGTGACGTGAAATCAACTCTTCTTGCATTAAGCGAATACGCATAATTTCAGCAGCTTGAATTTCGATATCAGAAGCTTGTGCGTAATCACCTTGCGCGAATGGCTGGTGAATCAAGATACGTGAGTGCTCAAGTGCATAACGCTTGCCTTTAGCGCCAGCAGCCAAAATAACTGCAGCAGCCGAAGATGCTTGACCTAAGCAAATAGTCATTACATCTGGGCGAACAAACTGCATGGTGTCATAAATAGCTGTTAGCGCAGTGAATGAACCACCAGGTGAGTTGATGTAGATCATGATGTCGCGATCAGGATCCATTGATTCAAGAGTTAACAACTGCGCCATTACATCGTTTGCAACGGTGTCATCGATTGGCTGACCCAAGAAAATGATGCGCTCTTCGAATAACTTTGTATAAGGATCAAGGCGCTTGTAACCGTAAGCGGTCTTTTCTTCAATTGTTGGAAGAACGTAGCGGTTGGTGATCTCGTTTACTTTATTGGTGTTGAAAGCGTTGTTGTTCATGCTGTTCCTCCGCTACCTGAAACTTGACCGGCTGATCGAACAACCTGATCAACGAAGCCATATTCCTTAGCTTCATCTGCTGTAAACCAATTGTCACGATCAGAGTCGATAGTGATCTGCTCAACGCTTTGACCAGTGTGCTTAGCAATGATTTCAGCCATGATCTTTTTAGTTGCAGCCATTTGTTCAGCTTGGATACGAATATCTGTAGCTGTACCGCCGATGCCACCAAGTGGTTGGTGCATCAAGATACGTGAGTGTGGCAATGCGTAACGCTTGCCAGGTGCACCTGCAGTAAGCAAGAACTGACCCATTGATGCAGCGATACCCATGCCAACAGTGGCAATGTCATTCTTTACATATTGCATGGTGTCGTAGATCGCCATACCAGCAGTTACTGAACCACCAGGTGAGTTGATGTAAAGGTAAATATCTTTTTCGGCATCTTCGGCAGCAAGTAACAAAATTTGCGCACAAATTGCGTTGGCCATCTCATCGCGAACTTCGCCGGTTAAGAAAATAATGCGTTCACGTAGTAAGCGTGCATAAACCTGATCGTCTAGCGCACCTGGACTTGCGTGCGAAGAGCGAGCGGTTATCTCGCTAGTTTGCGGGTTTTGTAAATCCACTGACAGCCTCCTGTTTATTGCGTGTATTGACCTTAACAATTTAAGGCGCGAAATGCTTCCCTAATTCGGACAAATCATGCCTAGATCGGCCGTGTTCGCTTACAGCAGAGCGATTATTCAGCGGCCTCTTCAGAAATCGCTTCGCCAGCCTGCGGACGAAGTGCTTCGAGGTCAATTGTGTTGCCAGATGCATCCTTGATTGTGATGCGACCCAATACGCCGGCAAGTGCCTTCGAGCGAGCAACTTCAGATACCAATGTGGCGATCTGACCTTGCTTCTGAAGTTCCTGAGCGAATTGCTCTGGTGCCATTCCGTAACGCTGTGATTGGCGAACCAAATACTCAGTAAGTTCCATCTCGTTAACTTCGACAGATTCAGCCTTAACTATTGAATCAAGCAAGAAATCAGACTTAATTGAGGTGCGAACTTCTAGATCAACTTCAGCGCGGTGAGCTGCGTCTTCTAGGCGACCTTCTGGCTCAAGATGAGCATTTACCTCATCTTCAACTAACTTATCCGGAACTGGAATATCAAGATCTGTAATCAACTTTTCAAGAAGTAGATCGCGCGCTTGTGCACCTTGTTCCATCTTCTTCAAGCGATCAAGGCGAGTAGCAGTATCTGCCTTTAGCTCTGCCAAAGTATCGAACTCGCTTGCAAGCTTTGCGAATGCATCATCGATCTCAGGAAGAATGCGCTCTTTAACAACTTTTACTGCAACATCAACATCGCCAGTTTCGCCATCGGCTTGACCAACTAGTTGAGTATTAAATGTCTTGGTATCGCCAGCAACTAAGCCAACGAGCGTGGCATCAAGGCCATCGATCATGCGGTTTGAACCAACTTCGTAAGAAATATCAGAAGCTTTTCCGCCATCAATTTCTTCGCCGTTAATCTTTGCCAACAAATCAATTGTTACGAAGTCGCCATCTTTAGCAGCGCGCTCAACTGTTGTAAGAGTTCCGAAACGCTTAGCTAGTTCATCGATCTGATCTTGAATGTCTGAATCAGTTACAA
>JBILXJ010000020.1:0-12779 GCA_044378655.1 Candidatus Planktophila sp.
TCGCGCAAGCGATGTAACTCACTTGTTAAAAGGGCTAAAACAACTGCGTTCTTATCGCGATAGTGATTATATAAAGTAGCGCGCGAGACCTGTGATTCAACTGAAATATCAATCATGGTTGTTGCAGATAAACCCTTTTGGGCAATTAAATTTTTAGTGGTTTCTAAAATCGCAGCTTCAGTACGACTATGAATTGCACCCTGCCGTTGAAATTTGGGGGCGTTATTAAGCTGCGTCAACAACGGTCAACTTGATTGCTTCGCGTGAAGAAATATCGCGAGAAACATCGGAGATAACACTCGAAAGAGTTAGGCCAAGTGCGGTGCAGATTGCATTTAGAAGTTCGGAAGACGCTTCTTTTTGACCGCGTTCAACTTCGGATAAATAACCAAGCGAGACTCGTGCATCGCGAGCAACATCGCGAAGAGTGCGACCTTGCGAAGTGCGAGCAGCGCGAAGGGATTGACCAACGCTGGTGCGTAGTAGAACGACCATGTGAATCCCCTCGTTTTCTTAGTTCGCTTTTCTTGAAATTACAGTGTCTTAAGGATACGGGCAAATGCCGCAATTGCACCTGCAATTGTTGCGTTTCGAACGATTTCACGCGTGCCCGATAGTTCTAACTGCAAAGTTTGTGAAATTGGGCCATCAATAGCTACCCACACAGTTCCGGCAGGTACGCCATCGACTGGCCCAGGACCCGCCACCCCGGTGGTTGAAATAGACCACGTTGAGCCCATTAGCTCCTTGATCCCATGGGCCATAGCGGCTGCCACCTCTTCGCTAACTGCGCCAAACTCAGAGATTAACTCTGTTGGAATCTGCAATAGCGAACTTTTAATTTCATTTTGGTAGGCAGTGATTGAACCGCGAAAAACTGCTGATGAACCAGGCAGGGAGGTTAAAGCTTGCGCTAGTCCCCCACCGGTTAGTGATTCAGCAACCGAGATACTCTCGCCCCGGCTGATTAGATTTTCTAAAATATCGGCAAGACCGGCAAACTCTTCTTTCACTTTAGCGCCGATCGCACATAATAAATTCCGGTGCCAATTGTTAATGCGATCGCGACATACATAAAGCCATCGCGGAACCAGTAAAGCGATGAGGAAAGTGGCATGACATAAAAGCCAACCCCGAAACCTTGGAACATAGCTTTCAATTTTCCGCCGCGATTTGCTGGAATCACGCCCCGGTTAATTACAGCTAACCGGAAAAAAGTAATGAAAATTTCACGAGACAAAATAACTATCGTGATCCACCAAGGCAGGCGATCTAGAATTGAAAGCGAAATCATCGCAGTTGCAATCATGGCCTTATCGGCAACTGGGTCTAGGAACTTGCCTAGTTCGGTCACTGAATTACGACTACGCGCCAACTTGCCATCTAGAACATCAGTCATGCCGATCAAGAAGAAAATCACCCAGGCAATCCACTGCCAAGTTGGGTCATCGCCACCATTTTTGAAGATGGCATAAGCGCCAAGGGGCAAGAAAGCTATACGCGCAATAGTTAGCGAGTTAGGCAGATTCAATTCTTTGACCATGAAATTAACCAATTGCCTCAGCGACTAGATCAGCACCCAAAGAATCTACGACCACGCCCTTAACGTATTGGCCGACCTTAAATGAGGTGCCGATAAATGAAGTTGTGCCATCTACTTCAGGGCCTTGATGATCTGCGCGACCTTCTTGCAGTTCGGCATCTTCAATTAAAACCGTAATTTCTTCGCCTATGCGCGCAGCTGCGCGATCAGAAACCCAGTTATCAGCTAATGAGGAAAGGGTTTCGACGCGTTGTTTAATAACTTCTTCAGGCAGCTTGTCGGTCAAATTAAGCGCTTCAGTATTATCTTCATCGCTATACCCGAATACACCGATGGCATCGAGTTTGGCCTTGCTCAAGAATTCAACTAACTCATTGAAGTCATCTTCAGTTTCACCGGGAAAGCCAACAATAAAGTTAGAGCGAATGCCGGCAGTTGGTGAGAGGGCTCGAATTTGTGAAATTAAGTGCAAGAATTTTTCGTTATCCCCGAATCGACGCATGCGACGAAGCACCGTTGCGCTGCTGTGCTGGAAACTTAAATCGAAGTAATGCGAAACTTTCTCAGTTGCAATCATTGCTTGCAGAAGCGATGGGCGCATCTCAGCTGGTTGCAGATAAGACAAGCGAACTCGTTGTACGCCAGGAATCGCGACTAACTCTGGCAACACTTTTTCCATCAAAGTTAGGTCACCTAGATCTTTACCGTATGAAGTCGTGTTCTCGCTAACTAAGAAGAGTTCAGTAGCGCCACTTTCAGCTAACCAATGGCCTTCGTCGATTACTTCAGTTGGGCGACGAGAAACAAATGCGCCGCGGAAATATGGGATCGCGCAGAACGAACAACGTCGATCGCAACCAGTTGCAATCTTTAGTGGCGCCCACGGTGTATCGGTTAAACGTTTACGTGGTGCAATTTCTAAAGTTTCATCACGCTTGGCAGCACGGTCAACTGGTGAAATTGGCAGCAACGCACGTCGATCGCGCGGCGTGTGCGAAGTATGTGAATTGCCAGCAACAATTGATTGCAGGCGGGCTGAGATATCTTGGTAATCATCAAAACCTAAAATTGCATCGGCTTCAGGTAGCGCGGCGGCAAGTTCGGCGCCATATCGCTCGGCCATGCATCCGACCGCGACCACTGCACGGGTGACGCCGTGACCTTTAAGCGAGTTGGCTTCAAGCAGGGCATCAACTGAATCTTTTTTAGCCGACTCAATGAAACCGCAAGTATTTACGAGCGCTACTTCGGCCGATTCAACGTCATCGACCAGGGTCCAACCATCGGCTAAGAGACGGCCAGCTAGTTCTTCGGAGTCGACTTCGTTGCGGGTACACCCCAAAGTTACGACTGCTACCGTGCGCTTCATTGCGCTGATCTTACTTTATTTAGCTAGTCAGCGTTGTATGTAAGGTTTACAACCTCGCGGTTAGCACCGATTGAGCCGACATCTTTGCCATTTACTGAGATATCTACGCCACCAGCATTGCCGACTCGTAAATTAACTTGAGTGGCTTCGCTAAATGACTTGCTAGAACCCTGTCGAACTTGTCCAGAGAATAAGACTTCACCATTTTCATTGGTGGCTAAGAGCCAGGTGGTTCCCCTACTTGCAACTAATTCAACGTTAACTCCCCCAGCTATTTCTGGTGAGGCAGGTGGACTCGGTGCAACTGATTCAACTGCTTCTTGAGATGGAGTAGCTGATGTTGCAATAAATATTTCTGGTTCATTACCGTTATCTACATTAGAAAAAAAAAATTGAACACCCGCGAAAAGAATTAAAACGACAGCTGACCCGGCTGCTAAAACTTTCCAAGAAATCCGCTTTGGCTCTTGATATGGCATCGTTACGTTGTTCTCATTTAACATTTCGCGAATTGGCTTTGCCGGAGCAGTTACTTCAGTTTCAAATAAATCTAAGAAAATTCGTTCGTCGATTCCTAGTTTTGCTGCGATATTGCGTAGATGTCCACGGGCATAAGTTTCGCCCCCACATTTTTTAAAATTATCGTTTTCCATATCGCGCAAAAGCGTGACCGGAATATTTGTAGCTTTTGCTAAATCTTCAATTGATAGGCGTGCGTCAGTACGTGATTTAGTAATCAACGCACCAAGGGACATTTTGAATCCTCTTTTTGCTAGCCCAATAATTCCAGAAGGGTAAGGCTAACCCCCCGAGGTAGTGAAAAGAAAGACATGGGGTGAATAAATCCTGAGATAGCCCTACTTATCACCCTAGTAATCGCGGATGGTCGCCAGAACTGAATCAAGTTCATCAGGCTTAACGAGCACGGTGCGTGCCTTGGAACCTTCTGATGGGCCCACGATTCCGCGGGACTCCATGAGGTCCATCAGGCGACCAGCTTTAGCAAAGCCCACTCGAAGCTTGCGCTGCAGCATTGAAGTTGAACCAAATTGCGTACCGACTACAAGTTCGATTGCTTGCAACAAAATATCTAAATCATCGCCAATTTCTTTATCAACCATCTTGGTTGCAGCAGGTGGCGCAGTTACATCAGAACGGTAACGCGGTGCCAGTTGCTTCTTTACGTGGCCAGTAACAGCTTCGATCTCGCGTTCTGAAACATAGGCGCCTTGAATGCGTATTGCTCGGCTAGCGCCCATTGGAATAAAGAGTCCATCACCTTGGCCAACTAACTTTTCAGCCCCTGGCGTATCAAGGATTACTCGACTATCGGCCAATGAACTAGTTGCGAAAGATAAACGCGATGGCACGTTAGCTTTAATCAAACCTGTAACAACATCAACTGATGGTCGTTGTGTTGCTAGCACTAAGTGAATACCGGCCGAACGCGCAAGCTGCGTTATGCGCACAACAGATTCTTCAACTTCGCGAGCAGCTACCATCATTAGGTCGGCAAGTTCGTCGATGATTACCAATAGATATGGATACGGCTCGATCTTGCGATCACTGCCTGGTGGCGGGACAACTTTGCCGGCGCGAACTGCTTTATTGAAATCATCAATATGACGGAAGCCAAAAGTTGCTAAGTCTTCGTAACGAAGATCCATTTCGCGAACCACCCAAGTAAGCGCATCAGCTGCTTTCTTTGGGTTGGTGATAATCGGGGTAATCAAGTGCGGAATGTTTTCGTAAGCCGTTAATTCAACGCGCTTTGGATCAATCAGTACCAGGCGAACTTCATCAGGGGTTGATCGCATCAAAATCGAAACGATCATGGCATTGATCATCGAAGACTTGCCCGCACCCGTTGCGCCAGCAACCAATAAGTGCGGCATTTTGGCTAGGTTTGCACAAACGAAATTACCTTCGACATCTTTACCGAGTGCCACCAACATTGGGTGGTGATCTTGGCCAGCCACACTTGAACGCATTACATCGCCGAGAGCCACAATTTCACGATCCGCATTTGGAATTTCAATACCAACTGCGGACTTACCTGGAATCGGCGAGAGAATTCGCACATCGCTGCTGGCAACGGCATATGAAATATTCTTAGAAAGTGCAGTGATTCGCTCTACCTTAACGGCATTTCCGAGTTCGACTTCATATCGCGTAACAGTTGGACCGCGCATAAAACCAGTTACCTGGGCATCAATTTCAAATTGCAAGAAAACTTCAGTCAGAGCTGCAACGACAATTTCATTCGCCTTGCTTTTAGCTTTTGCAGCCGGCCCAGTGCGCAATAGATCTTGCGAAGGAAGTTCATAAACCGCGTCACTCGAAAGCATCAATTGCTCAGGTCTAGCGGTGCTGGCTGCAACTGGCACTGCCGTTGGTGGAATTATTGTGGCTACCGGAACTTCGACGGTAAATTCTTCGTCGAAACTCTCTTCGTCTAACTCTTCTTCATCATCTTTGTGCTTATTCCATTCGGCAACTACTGGAGTTTCAAATGGCGGCGTATCGGTAATCTCAAACTCTTCTTCGCTGCGATCTGGCCGCTTGGAATTTAACCAAGTAGCAGTGTTTTTAATGCGCATGAATACCGAGGAAACAGGTGTTGCAGTAGTGACTAATAAGCCAAAACAGAAAAGCAGGATTAGAACTGGATAAGCCAACACATCTGTCATCAGCACAACTAGCGGTTGCGAGATCGCATAACCCATCCAGCCGCCACCGTTGTGCATTGCAGTCGTGCCAGTACCGCTCGATTGATTTAGTAGGTGAGCAATACCTGTAGTGCTAAGCAAAAGTGCAATTGTGCCTACGACAATTCGACCGGTCGCTCTTTTTTTATCTGGCGAATGAAATAACCGGAAAGCAAAGTAGCCCAGAACTAGCGGTGTAAAGATTCCGATGCGCCCAAATCCACCGTAGAAGACGCTGGCAAGAGCGCGACCAACAATGTTGCCGGCATCAAACCAGGTTCCGGCCGCTGCCATGATTGCCAAAATTAAGAGCAGGAAAGCAAAGCCATCGCGTTGGTGTGCCGGGTCTAGATCCTTAGCTCCCTTAGCAACGAAGCGAATCGACTTGCCTAAATATTTAGCCAGTCCGCGCCAAATCGCAGCTAGCCCACGCAGGATTGAACTGCCGATGCCACCACTTTTTGTGCTTGTTTTCGCGCGTGTTTTTTTCTTTGCCATAACTACCTAAGCCTAAAGGTTTACTAAAACCCGATAGGTCAGGCGCGCCGCGCTAAACCTCGATGACCACCGGAACGATCATTGGGCGACGACGATGTTTGCCGCCCACCCAACTTCCAATTGTGCGACGAACAACTTGGGAAAGTTGATGGGTGCCATTAATGCCATCGGCAACTGCACGGGTCAAAGCTTTTTCAATCTCTAATTTAACGCCATCAAATAGCGATTCATCTTCATTAAAGCCACGCGCATGAATATCTGGGCCGGCCACAATTTTTCCACTTTGTGCATCAATTACTACAACAACTGAGATGAAACCTTCTTCGCCCAGAATGCGTCGGTCCTTTAGCGAATCTTCCGTTATATCGCCAATACTTTGACCATCAACATAAACAAACCCACAAGGAACGCTGCCAACTACTTGAGCTTCGTGATCAATTAAATCAACCACAATGCCATTTTCAATCACGATGGTGTTCTTACGCGGAACTCCCGTTGCAATCGCTAATTCGGCATTAGCTCGCAAGTGGCGCCATTCACCATGGACTGGCATTACATATTTTGGTTTAACAATGTTGTAGCAATAGGTCAGTTCGCCAGCAGCTGCGTGGCCAGAAACGTGAACCATGGCATTGGCTTTATGAACCACTTTGGCACCAAAACGAGTTAGTTCATTAATAATTCTAAAAACGGAATTTTCGTTTCCGGGAATCAAAGACGACGCCAGAATTACGGTATCGCCTTCGCCTACTCGAATCTGATGATCACCATTTGCCATGCGCGAAAGAGCCGCAAGTGGCTCACCTTGTGAACCAGTGCAAATCAATACGACGTTATCGTCATATGCATCTAGATCTTTAGCATCAAAGACAATGCCATCTGGCACATTAAGAAAACCCATATCTTGCGCGATCTTCATATTACGAACCATCGAGCGACCGATGAAAGCGACTTTTCGTTTATGTTCGTGAGCAGTATCAATAATCTGTTGCACGCGGTGTATGTGTGAAGAAAATGTTGCAGTAATAACGCGGCGTTTAGTGGTGCGAAATACTCGATCAAGCGCCGGCATAATCTCGCGCTCTGAAGGCATAAAACCTGGCACATCGGCATTAGTCGAATCCACTAAAAACATATCTACGCCAGCGGCGCCCAAACGCGCAAAAGCCGGTAGATCAGTAACGCGACCATCAAGGGGCAACTGATCCATCTTGAAGTCACCAGTGTGCAGAACCGTGCCCGCTTTAGTGTGAATCGCAACTGCTAGTGCATCTGGAATTGAGTGATTAACCGCGATGAACTCAACTGAGAAGGGACCGATATCTTCAATATCGCCTTCTTTAACTTCGCGCGTAAGCGGCGAAATTCGATGTTCCTTTAACTTAGCTGAGATCAAAGCAATCGTTAACGCTGAGCCGTAAATTGCAATATCTCCGCGCTCACGCAATAGGTAAGGAACAGCGCCAATATGGTCTTCGTGGCCGTGCGTTAAAACAATGCCAATCACATCATTTAGTCGCTCGCGAATGTAGGAAAAGTCCGGCAAAATCAAATCAATACCTGGTTGGTTTTCTTCGGGAAATAAAACACCGCAATCAACAATTAATAACTTGCCGTTAGTTTCAAAGACGGTCATGTTGCGACCGATTTCAGCTAAACCGCCGAGGGCAACGATACGTAGTCCCCCAGCAACTAACTTGCTAGGCAGACCTAATTCGGGATGTGGATGATTCATAGATTAAACAGCGACGCCACCGGCGCGCAGATCTTCGCGCAGTTGCGCAATCTGAGCTTCGGTTGCATCTACTAATGGAAGTCGAGTGACGCCGCCAGGAAGTCCCATCAGGTTGAGCGCGGCTTTAGTGAGGATCGCACCTTGCGTGCGGAAAGTGCCAGTAAATACTGGTAGCAATTTCTGATGAATTTCTAGAGCGCGACCTGCATCGCCAGCAAACCAAGCATCAAGCATTGCTTTGAGATCTTTACCAACTGTGTGGCCGCAAACTGAAACGAATCCAACTGCGCCAACTGATAGGAATGGCAAATTTAGAATGTCATCGCCAGAGTAAACCGGAATTCCGCAACGCTTAATCACCCAAGAAGTTGCTGCGATATTTCCTTTGGCATCTTTTAGCGCCACAATATTTTTATGTTCGAATAAGCGCACGATTGTGTCAGATTCGATTTCAACGCCAGTGCGACCTGGAATGTCGTACATCATCAAAGGTAGATCAGTTGCATCAGCGACTGCTCTAAAGTGCGCTTCGATTCCGGCTTGTGGTGGCTTGTTGTAATAAGGAGTCACAACTAGCAAACCATCGGCACCAGCTTCAGCAGTGCGCTTAGCTTGATTGATTGAATATTCAGTTTCATTGTCGCCAGCACCAGAGATAACTTTGATTTTTGGGCCAACTGTTGATTTAACAACTTTAATGATTTCGATTTTCTCAGAAGATTTAGTAGTCGGTGCTTCACCGGTTGTGCCATTAACTGCAATTGCATCATGTCCAGTATCAACTAAATGTTGGGCCAACTTTGCAACGCCATCCCAGTCGACCGCGCCATCTTTATTAAATGGGGTCACCATTGCCGTGATCATGCGGCCGAATGGAGCGTCGATTGCCATGCGCGTAACCTTACCCGTTTTTAAGGAGTAACTCGTCCCGATTTCTCGAAAGCAGCATGGGTTAAAGGCATTAATCGGGCAAATTCGACTTCCATTTTCTCAGCCACCATCTCAATTTCACGTTGTGGGTAGCTTGGAAAATGCGACCCCTCACGGGCGGTGCGCAGTGATAAGAAATTCATTAATGCGCGGGCATTCATCGTTACATACATCGATGAATAAAGTCCGACCGGCAGAACAGCGCGAGCAACTTCGCGAGCAATACCAGCATCGAGCATCACTTGGTATTGCTTATAAGCCAAGGTGTAAGCCTCTTTCATCGCCGCTTCAGTAATTTCAAGTTGTTCTTTAGTTCCATCAACAAATGTATAAGCGCCAGCTTTACCAATTTGAATCAACTTGCGATCAGCATCAGGCACATAGAAAACTGGTGACAATTCGCGATAGCGACCACTCTCTTCGTTGTATGAAGCAATGCGGTGGCGCATGAATTCACGGAATACAAAAATCGGTGCGGAGATAAAGAAAGTCATCGAAGTATGTTCAAATGGTGAACCATGACGCTCGCGAGCTAAATAATTAATTAACCCGGCCGAACGTGCTGGGTCTTCGCCGATTTCATCAAGCGATTGTTCGCCTGCGGTAGATACGCGCGCAGCCCAAATAACATCGGCATCACTGGCGCTGGCTTTAACCAGTTCAACAGTCATGTCACTTCGGAAGATAATTTCGGCGTTTCTTGGCGATTCGGTGCTCATGAGGCGACCCTATCTAGCCTCTTGCGCGCGGTTGTGGATTTCTAAGGCAGAATGTCCGCGTGTCCAAAGTTAACAGTGCCACCCTTCGCGATTCGCTCAGCGTTTCGCTAACTGTTGGCGCATATGGTGTGGCTTTTGGTGCTGCCGCTGTGGCAAATGGCTTTTCGGTTCTGCAAAGTTGCCTGCTCTCATTATTGACTTTCTCTGGGGCATCTCAATTCGCAGTAGTCGGAGTATTAGGTGCCGGCGGAACTGCGCTAAGTGGAATAGCGACTGCTTCCCTACTTGGTATTCGCAATGGACTTTATGGCGTGATCATGGCGCCACGGTTAAAAGTTAAAGGTTTTAAACGAATTGTTGCGGCTCAAATAACTATCGATGAATCAACTGGCGTAGCTCTCGGCCAAGAAGTTCGCAGCCCTGAGGCAATGCGTCAAGGCTTCTGGCTAACTGGCTTTGGTGTATTTATTTTTTGGAATCTTTTCACTGTAGCTGGCGCACTTGGCGCGCAAGCAATGGGCGACATTCGCGCTTGGGGTTTAGATTCCGCAGTACCGGCCGCTTTCCTTGGCTTAGTTTGGCCACGACTTAAAACTAAAAGTGATCGCGCGCTAGCAATTGGTTGTGCGATATTTGCAGTCGCCATGACTCCGATTTTGCCAGCAGGTCTACCGATTATTGCAACTGCATTTATTGCAATTGCTGTGGGGTTGCGCAGATGAACCAATATTGGATTGCCGTAATCGGCACTAGCGCCATTGCATTTGCTTTGAAATATAGTGGTCATTCAGTTCCAGAGAAATGGTTATCGCACCCCAGAATTCAGAGAGTCAATGCGCTAATTCCGATTGCCTTATTAAGCGCACTGGTAGCAGCTCAAACCTTTACCGAGAAATCTAAGTTGATGATCGACCACCGCTTACTTGGTTTATCAGTGGCCATCATTGCGCTGCTGTTAAAAGCGCCATTTCCGGTCGTTGTTCTCTCAGCGGCTGTTAGTTCAGCGCTACTCTATAACTTAAATAATTAACTTAAATTATTGAGAGGGATTTTAACTTCTCGGTAAGTGCGATATCTGATGGCTCAGTTAAATGTGTGCCATCTTGGAAAACAATTACCGGAATTGACTTAGCGCCACCATTGATTTCAATGACTTTATCGGCGGCGGTTAAATCAGCTTCGACATCAATCTTGGTCCATTCAACGCCTAGTTCATTTAGTAAGCGTTCAGAGCGACGGCAATCGCCACACCAGTCGGCGCCATACATAACGATTTGATCTTTAGACATATCTGGTCCCCTTACATGAATTTATCTAGGCCATGTGTCAGGCCTGGAACTTTTACAACGCTACGAACGCCTAATAGAACACCGGGCATAAAGCCGGCGCGATCAATTGAATCATGACGAATTGTTAGGGTTTCACCTAACCCACCCAAGATAACTTCTTGGTGTGCAACTAAGCCGCGCACGCGAACTGAGTGAACTGGTACGTCTCCCACCATTGCTCCGCGCGCGCCATCGAGTGCGGTGTGAGTTGCATCGGGCATGGCAGCTAAACCAGCTTCTTTGCGCGCCTCACTCATTAGCTGAGCAGTGCGAGCTGCGGTGCCACTTGGGGCATCAACTTTCGCGGGGTGATGCAGTTCAACAATTTCAGCAGATTCAAAGTAGCGTGCGGCTTTGGCCGCAAACTCCATCATCAACACTGCGCCAATTGCAAAGTTTGGCGCAATCAAAACACCCACGGTTGGATGTGCTTTTAAGTCCGCAGCTAGTTTCGCGATCTTGGCATCATCAAAGCCAGTAGTGCCAACAACTGCATTTATATTATTTTTAATCAAGAAATCTAAATTCGCCATCACTGAATCAGGTGTCGTGAAATCAACTACAACTTCGGCGCTATGTTTGATTAGTTCATCAAGAGAATCACCTAGATCAAGAGCGGCGACTAGTTCGAGGCCATCAGCATCACGTACTGCGTGCACAACCTCAGCACCCATGCGACCTTTAGCGCCTAGAACACCGACTTTGATCATTTCGATCCCCCGTTGCGAAGTACTTTTTCAAATTTACGTAAGTCCTTATGCGGACCCACTACGGCAAGCGTAGGCGATTTGATCAAGAACTCGCTGGCAACAGCCCGCACATCCTCAGGAGTTACGCGGGCAATTGACTTCAAAATATCGTCAAAGCTCATAACTTCGCCATAAACGATCTCACTTTTGCCGATTCGGCTCATACGCGAACCAGTATCTTCTTGGCTCAACACCAGGGAACCGCGAACAGCGCCTTTCGCGCGATCGATTTCCTCGTGGGTAAGTCCATGATCGACCACATCGGCTAGAACTTCTTGAATGATTTCAATTACTTCAACTGACTTAGCTGGATTACAACCGGCGTAAAAACCAAGAACGCCAGTGCCCGCGAATTGTTGAGCATAGGCATACACCGAATAAGCCAGACCGCGCTTCTCGCGAATTTCTTGGAATAACCGAGATGACATTCCGCCGCCGAGGGCCGAAGCCATAACACCCATTGCAAATCGTCGTTCATCGCTGCGCGCAACACCTTCGAGGCCATAGAACATATGTGACTGCTCGGTCTTACGATAAATACTGCCCACTGCTTGCTGATTACGAGGCTTAACTAAAGTGTTCTCGCGCAGCACCGGGGCGGCATGAGTATCTAAATAACCATCGCGCGATAGCGCTTTTTCAATCGCGGCAACAACCTTCTTATGCTTAATGTTTCCCGCAACTGCGACTACTAAATTCTCGGGTAGATACTTTTTCTTATAATAATTAAAAACGGTATTTCGGCTCATGCCCTTAATTGATTCAACGGTACCTAAAATTGGCCGGCCCACTGGAATATCGCCGTAATAAGTGTCGCTAAATAGATCATGAACGAGATCGCTCGGATCATCATCGCGCATTGCAATTTCTTCGAGTACTACTTTGCGCTCGGCATCAACATCTGCAGCTGTAACTAGCGATGAAGTAATTAGATCGGCTAGAACTTCAATCGCCATTGGCAGATCGTTATCAATTACTCGCGCATAGAAACAGGTGTATTCCTTGCTAGTAAAGGCGTTCATCTCACCACCGACAGCTTCGATGGAAGATGAAATTTCCATTGCTGTGCGTGATGAGGTGCCTTTAAAAAGTAAATGCTCTAGAAAGTGAGAAGCCCCAGCAGTTGCTGGGGTTTCGTCACGTGATCCTATGTTGATCCAGATTCCGACCGCGGCGCTGCGTACCGAAGATACTTCTTCA
>JBILXJ010000098.1:0-3712 GCA_044378655.1 Candidatus Planktophila sp.
GAGAGACTAATAGTCGACCGAGTGATGAAGCGGTGAGTCCTTTGCCAAGTGAAGAGGCGACTCCGCCAGTTACAAATAAGTGTTTAGTCACATGATCGCTCATGGGATACAAACCTATCAGTAAATTCCCATCGTCTTAACCGTTTGCGCGCATAGCCAATAGTTCGGCGGCGTGTTCTTGCGCGCTAGCTGATTCTTCAAGGCCGGCCAGCATTCGGGCAATCTCATTTATTCGTTCGGCCTCGGCGAGTTTGTTGACGCCGCTAGCCACAATGCTTCCATCACTGCTTTTCTTAACCACGAAATGTGAATCTGCCCAGGCAGCAACCTGAGGCAAATGCGTCACGACAATTACTTGGGCCTCTCTTGCTAGAAGTGCCAATCGGCGACCAACTTCAATCGCGGCCTTGCCGCCAACGCCAGCGTCTACCTCATCAAAAATATAAGTGCCAACTGGTTGCACCTTTGCTAGTACAACTTCAAGTCCCAACATTACGCGAGACATCTCACCACCTGAAGCGCCTTTTGCAATAGGCACCAGTGGTCCATCTTTATGGGCTTGCAACAACAGCGTCACTTCATCGCAACCGGTAACTGTGAAATCGGATTCCTTTAGAGATCCCGAATAATCCGGATGGTTAACTTGAACAATCAAATTCGTATGTGGCATAGAGAGTGCGTGAATCTCTTCACTTACAGCAGTTGCCAAAGTCGCAGCCGATTTAGTGCGCACCGCAGAAAGTTCTTTCGCTTTTGCCAGAAGTGATTCCTTAACGGTGATCAACTCTTTTTCTAGCTCGGCAATTAACTCATCACCGCCAGTTAGATCAGCCATCGCGCTCTTGGAACTCTCGCCGCGTAAAATCAGTGCATCTAAATCGTCTCCCGCAGTTGCATATTTCTTGAGCCATGAATTAAGCGCAGCTTTTCGCTCTTGTAAAGTGCTTAAACGATCTGGGTCTGCCTCAAGGGATGACAGGTAAGAGTTTAAAGTTGAGTTCGCATCGCCCAACAAAAAGAACGCGTCCGACAAGTTACTAAAAACACTCTCGATCTCAGGGTCCTTTGCACGAACTGAATCAAGTGCTTTTCGGGCTAGCCCTAAGGAAGTCAGGGTGCCGTTCTCTTCATCTTCAACAGCGCCGATAGCGGTGGCGATGGCAACTCGGAATTCTTCGACCGAGCTAAGTTTAGAAATTTCAATCTCAATTTGAGCTAGCTCGCCACTCTTTGGCTTTAACTTATTAAATGCGTTCGTGAACTCGGTTAATTCAGCTATCTCAGCATCGCGCTTGCTGGCAGCGCTCTTTAACGTTGCGATACGACCTTTAAGGTTTTGGTAAGTCTTTAACTCAAGTTGGTACGCCACTAATACTTTCTGCAGCCCAGAACCGGCATATCGATCAAGTAGTTCGCGCTGTTTTGAACTCTTGGTGATTTGCAAATTTGCAGCCTGTCCATGAATCTCAACTAACTCAACTGCGAGCTCGGCTAACGTTCCGGCCGGAATTGAAATTCCGCCAGCGATAGCTTTACTTTTGCCATCACTATTAACATTGCGAGTAAGAATTAACTCATCACCATCAAGGTCTGCGCCTTTTTCACTTGCGCTATTTGCAATCTGTTTAGTGACCGAAAAACGACCACTTGCTACTAGCCGCTCTTGCCCAGTGCGTACAAGAGCTGAATCGCTCTTGCCACCTAAAATTAGATTAAGCGCTGTTAGCACCATAGTCTTACCGGCACCAGTTTCGCCAGTTAAAACAGTTAAGCCAGGTTCAAATTCAAGAGTTGCAGATTCAATCACACCGAGATTCTTGATCGTGATCTCGCTTAGGAAAGAGCGTTCACTCACCGCGCCATCCTTCAACCGGTAACTTGAACTTGGCCACAATTCGATCGGTAAAAGTTGTTGCGACAATATGCGAGAGCAGAATCTTGCTCGCATCGCGGGTAATTCGAACCTGATCGCCGTTAACTAATGGGAATTTACGTAGCGCATCGGCCGAGAGCAACGCCTCATCAGATTGAATCTCGACCACGATTTCAGATTTAGGTGAAATCACCATTGGTCTTGCGAAAAGTGCGTGTGCTGAAATCGGCAGCAGGACTAACGCCTCAACCTCTGGCCATAGGACTGGTCCACCAGCGCTGAATGCGTACGCCGTTGACCCAGTTGGAGTTGAAGCGATTAAGCCGTCGCAGCCCCAACGCGAAAGTGGACGACCGTCAATCTGTACAAATAGCTCGACCATTGTGGTGTGCTGACGTTCAACCGTTACTTCGTTTAGCGCCCAACCTGAATTTACGATCTTGCCGCTTCGAATAACTTCGTAAGCGAGCACCATTCGAGAATCAAGACCATAACTTTTATCAATTACTGATTTAGCAACGGCTGAAATTTCGGGGCGAATAACTTCGGCCATGAATCCCACGTGGCCAATATTTATTCCGAGTAACGGAATATTTCGTTCGCGCGTTAACTCAGCTCCGCGCAAGATAGTGCCATCTCCACCTAGAACAACTGCGATCTCAATCTCAGGTAAATTCTCCGCTGCGCTATTTGTAACACCACTGATTGAAACATCAGAGATTGTAAATAAATCAAAATCAGCCTTCTGCAACAGTGAGGCTAGAACTGTGGCTGCTTCGACTGCTTCAGCTCGTGAAGGATTCACGACTAAAACTGCCGCGCGCTTCTGGCTCATTACTGGGGCCCAATCTCAATTGCGCGATCAAGTGCTGCCTCATCAATTGCAGGTGCACCACGACGTAACCATAAGAAATACTCCACATTTCCAGCAGGTCCTGGAAGTGGGCTCGCAGTAACTCCAAGAGTTCCGAGACCTACATCATAAGCCGACTCGGCTACTTCCATAACCGCTGCTTTACGAAGTGCCGGATCGCGCACTACCCCACCGGCGCCTAAGCGTTCGCGACCAACTTCGAATTGTGGCTTAACCATTAACACGTAATCTGCTTCGGGTTTTGAAACTGCAGCTAGCGCCGGCAACACCAAAGTCAATGAAATAAAGGATAAATCAGCCACAACTAAGTCGATTGGATCGCCAACTAACTCGCCAGTTAAATGACGAATATTTGTCCGATCAAGAATTACCACTTTTGGATTTTGTTGAATTTCCCAGGCCAACTGCCCATAACCAACATCGGCAGCAACTACACAATCGGCTCCCCGACGTAACAACACATCTGTGAAACCGCCAGTGGACGCACCCGCATCTAAACAGCGCTTACCTTCGACCTTGATATCTGTAAAAGTATCGAGAGCACCAGCTAATTTGTGTCCGCCTCGAGAAACGAAGTCATCTCGGTTGCCCGCGATAGTTATCGAGGTCTCAGCATCAACTTGAGTTGCTGGTTTTGTAGCAGGAATGCCACCTACTAATACTGAACGCGACTCAATCAGATCTGCTGCGTGCTCACGCGAACGCGCAAGTTCGCGACGAACTAATTCTGCATCGAGTCTAGTTTTCATAAATGGGAAATCCTAGTTAGACCCTAAAGTCTTAGAGCCCATCAATCGAGGTAAGTGCTTGATTTAGCTTCTGATGCAACGCTTCGTAACGTTGACCGTGCTCAGTAACTTCAAGTGAATCAATTTCACTTAACTCAAGTTTTACTTCATCAACAATGTTTACTTCTTGGTGATCCATTTACTTGCTCGCTTTCTTTGCAGCGCTCTTCTTGGCTG
>JBILXJ010000099.1:0-3687 GCA_044378655.1 Candidatus Planktophila sp.
CAGTTGCGGCATTACCAAATGCGACAGTCTTTGAGACTTTGCCAGTAGCTGGGTTATAAACATCGCCACTTCGCTCTGGTTTAGATGTATCTAAAGCGCCATTGATCCAATGCGTAATCTGATTCATACCCGCAATCTACTTCAGAGCATTAAGATGGCGCTACCTACTAGCTAAAAGGCCATAGTCATGACGACTCCGATTAATGATCCAGATAAGCAAGCCTCAGTAAGTGCAGCAGACCATAAATATGTCTTTCATTCCTGGTCAGCCCAAGGCGCAATTAGTCCGATGCCAATCGCTAGTGGTTCAGGTTCAAGGTTTTGGGATCATGCCGGCAAGGTTTATTTAGATTTTTCATCTCAATTAGTCTTTACAAATATCGGACATCAACACCCTAAGGTCATTAAAGCTATTCAAGAACAGGCCGAAGTTTTAACAACTATTGCCCCACAACATGCCAACGATGCGCGTAACGAAGCTGCCCAGCGCATTGTCGAACTAGCTGGATCTAACTTTGCCAAAATTTTCTTCACCAATGGTGGCGCTGATGCAATTGAGAATGCGATTCGTATGGCTCGCATGCATACTCACAAACACAAAGTACTTTCGACTTATCGTTCGTATCACGGCAACACCGGCGCTGCGATAAATGCAACTGGTGATCCACGTAGATTCCCAAATGAATTCGCTTTTGGACATGTGCACTTCTGGGGACCGTATCTTTATCGCACCTCTTTCTGGGCTAAAGATGAGGCCGAAGAATGCAAGCGCGCACTTGAGCATCTAGAGCAAACAATTATCTTCGAAGGTCCAAACACCATCGCAGCCGTTTTACTTGAATCAGTTCCTGGCACCGCAGGTGTCTTGATGCCACCTAAGGGTTATCTCGAAGGTGTTCGAGCACTGTGCGATAAATACAATATTTTGTGGATTGCCGATGAAGTTATGTCCGGCTTTGGTCGCACTGGTAAATGGTTTGCCTACCAACACAGCAAAGTTGTGCCAGATCTAATTACCTTTGCTAAAGGCGTGACCTCTGGCTATGTCCAACTTGGTGGCGTTGTTATCAGCGAGCCAGTTTCAAAGACATTTGATGAGCGAGTATTTGCCGGCGGTCTTACCTACATGGGTCACCCATTGGCATGCGCAACTGCGGTTGCAACTATCGATGTCATGAAAGAAGAGAAGATGTTGGAAAACGCCAGCATGATTGGCGAGAAAGTTTTAGGGCCAGGACTACGTGAGTTAGCTAAGAAACATAAGGTGATTGGCGATATTCGTGGCGCTGGTGTCTTCTGGGGCGTTGACTTAGTAAGTGATCGCGCAACTCACGAACCGCTTGCGCCATATGGTGCTTCAAGTGCGGCAATGAATGAATTAGTGGCCGCATGTAAGAAGAATGGCTTGATGCCGTTTAACAACTTCAACCGCATCCATTTGTGCCCACCGTGCAATATCTCAGTTGAAGACGCACAACTTGGTCTTGAGATTTTGGATAAATCTTTGACCGAAATCGCAAAGTATTACACCGGCTCTTAATTCGCAGCAAATCAGTTCTAAAGCTTGATCGAATCTCCCAGTTTTCCTAAGAAGTAATTCGATAATTGATTGGCCGCTCCGCCATCACCAGTATGTTGTCTTTCAAATGAAGTAGTGCCATCTTTGCCGCAAATAGCGCGAATCTTTTCAGCCCCACCAGGATGCTTACTGATCCACTTAGTTAAATCAAAAACATTTCCATAAACGATGCTCCAGCAACTGGCACTTGAATCACGCTTGCTTACTTCTTCTAGAGTTAGCTTCGTTAGGCCACTACTAGCACTTGGAGTTGCAGACTTTGATGGAGAAACACTTTGTGTTGCGCTCTGAGAAGGTTTTGGAGTTGAACTTGCTGATGGCTTAACAGATGCCTTAGGAGTTGTCTTGATGACTGTGCCTTTGTTCCAAACAAGTTTATTACCCGACTTAACGCAAAAATGCTTAACGTTGCCAACACTCTTAGTAGTTCCGACTTTGGTGCATTTGGTACCAGCAATAGTTGCACTTTGCGAAGGCATTGTGAATGCAGCGAGAAATACTGCAGTCAGTAAAAAACTGGAAAATGCCTTAAATTTCATGGGCTAAAAATAGCGCAGGAGTCTTTAGCCCGCATATTCTTGCACCTGTGAAAACTCTGTTAATTAATGGCTCTATCTGGTCACGCTTCGGTCAACTAACTAATGAGCTTTTGATCGAGAATGACCGTGTTTTAGCACAGGGTTCAGATGCGCTTTCAGGTAACGCTGATCAAACTATTGATTTAGCGGGCGCTTTTGTAATGCCAGCTTTCGCCGATGGACATGCGCACCCACTATTTGCGGGGCGCGAGTCACAAGGACCAAAAGTAAATGGGCTGCAGTCTGTTGCCGAGATTCTGGCAGAGGTAAAAAGATTTGCCGATGCGAATCCGAACTCCAAGTGGATTATCGGCGGTGCCTACGAGGCAGCCATAATTGAGCGCGGTGACTTCGATGCCGAGTGGTTGGATCAAGCAGTAAGCGATCGCCCAGTTGTATTGCATGCAGTCGACCATCACACGATTTGGGTTAATAGCAAAGCACTCGAGATTGCCGGCATAACATCACTTACCAAAGATCCTGATGGCGGAACTATTGCTAGACGTGATGACGGGTCACCCAAGGGAACTTTGCGCGAACCTGCCGCGATGGATTTGATTTCCAAACTCGCACCAGAGCGAACTTTGCAAGATGACCTAGAAGCAATCGCTTGGGCAAGTGATCAGAATTTAGCGGCTGGCGTTACTTGTTCGATGGATGCCTGGGTTGAAGATGGCATGGCCGAGATCTACATTGAAGCAGCTAAGACCGGCCACCTAAAAGTAGATATGAATTTAACTTTCTTGGCCCAGCCGGGCAAATGGCAGAGTCGAATCAGTTATTTCAACCAGATGCGTGAACTTGTTCAAGCGCTATCTGCAGATTCTGGGCTAACGGCTAAGTCAGTTAAATTTATCTGTGATGGCGCGCTATCTGCGGGTACTGCTGCGATTCTTGAGCCATACCTAGATGACCCAGCGAGTAAAGGACTATTGATCTGGAGTGATGCCGAGATAATTGAGGCAGCAACAACTTTTGATAAGCAAGGTTTGCAGTTACATATTCACGCTATCGGCGATGCTGCTGTGCGGCAAGCTCTAGATGCGATTGAAGCCGTTAGCGCGACTAATCCAAGTTGGGATCGTCGCCCAGTTATAACTCATGCGCAATTGATTGACCCCGTTGATTTACCGAGGTTTGCAGCCCTGGGCATTATCGCTAATTTTCAACCACTTTGGACTTACTTAGATCCAATGAATAAAGAGTTGATTTTGCCGCGTATCGGTGAGGTTAGAAATAATCAGCAGTACCAATTACGCAAAGTTATTGATTCAGGTGCGCGCATTAGTTTTGGTAGCGATTGGCCGATTACTGATTTCACGCCACTAGTGGCTTTGGCTGTGCCAGTTCATCGCCAAACCCCTGATCATCAACCACCGCAAGGTTGGAGCATTGAGCAAGCAATTACCATTGAAGAATCTATGCACTTTTATACCGCAGCTGTTGCTCATCAATTATTCCGTGAAGCCGACTACGGAACTTTAGACGTAGGCAAAGTTGCTGATTTTATTATTCTTGATCGCAATCCGC